>JALUUU010000191.1 GCA_027021185.1 archaeon
CTTTTCTCACAGGGTGAGATGATGAAACGGTGGCTAAGAGGGCGAAGAAAAGAGGAGCCAAAATCAGCGCCGCTGGCAGCCCTTCATAGCCTACCACTCATACAACACTCCTATCTTGCCGGATGCCTCTTTCTTTGTTCTCCTAACTACCTATGCTTTGGCGGAAGACCGCAGCTATTGCGGTCTTCCAACGACGATTTAGCTTCCTTGTGCTGTCGTACCTAAGCGCCTCTAAAGGCCCATGTATCTCTCCCAGAGATCCGGCTCCTTCTTCCTTACCGCGAGAACTGGGACAGGTCCATATGTGATAACAGCAGTCGTAACACTGCCTATCCACCTCTTTGTACCGTGTCCCCCGAGGGTTCCCATTACTATCAGATCCACGTCCTCATCTACTGCGGCCTTCATTATCTCATCCGCCGGAGACCCGGATCTTATAACGCTTCTGGCTTTAACACCCTCCTTCTCGGCCGCTTTCACAATCCTGTCTGTGTATTCTTTAGCCATATCTTTACTGATCTCGTGGATCATCTGCTCGCCCTGCACAGCACTCCTGCGCGTTGGGACGATGCTGACAGCTATTATTTCGGCATTTTTTGTTTTCGCAATATCCACCGCCGGGTTTATAGCGACCTCGGCGACCTCAGACCCATCTGTGGGTACCAAAATTTTCTTAACTTGCCAAACCATTCAAATCACCTCCCCATAATATTTTTTTGTTAAAAAAAGTATATAAATCTTCCTAAAATCGTATCACCTCGATAAACTAACCTTAATTTATCTTACCCACCCTATACATCATCGCAGCCGTCCAATAAGTAGCGCTGTGGTTCTGAAAATCTGAAAAAATTTAGAAAGAATGATTTTTATTCCTCATCCCTTAACCACGGCCATGGGTCTTACCCTCACAACCTTCTTCGCAAGACCGGCGTTGTGAACAGTGTCCACCACCTCAGAGACATCCTTATATGCTCCCGGCGCCTCCTCCGCCACCCCCGCATATGAATGAGCCTTCACCACTATTCCCCGCCTGCTAAGCTCTTTTAAAACCCTTTCTCCATACCATGTTTTCTTGGCTTTTTTCCTGCTCATGGCCCTTCCTGCCCCGTGACATGCTGATCCAAAGGTTTTTTCAAGCCCTGTCTCAGTGCCGGCGAGGATGAAGGAGTATGTCCCCATCGTCCCCCCAATAAGCACAGGCTGCCCCATATCCCGGTATTCTCTGGGCAGCTCTTTCCTCCCGGGGCCGAATGCTCTTGTAGACCCTTTTCTGTGTACGTATAGGGTCCTTTTTTCACCGTCTATGACGTGCTCTTCCACCTTGCAGGTGTTGTGGCTGATGTCGTATAGCATCTCTATGTCTGCCCCAGGGAACACTTTCTTAAATCCTTCCCTCACTAGGTGGGCAATGACCTGCCTATTCGCCAGAGCGCAGTTTATACCTGCCATAACCGCTGAGAAGTACTTCTTCCCCTCGGGCGAGTTTATGGGGGCGCAGACCAGCTCTCTATCCTTAATGGGGATGTTATACTTCTTAGAAGCGACATAAAGCTCCTTGAGATAGTCCGTGCCTATCTGATGCCCTAATGCTCTAGAGCCGCAGTGAATAGCGACGACGACGCTTTCTTTCTCAAGACCTAGGGCCTTAGCCGCTTTCTCATCGTATATCTCGTCCACGTACTGGATCTCTAGGTAGTGATTGCCCGATCCCAGGGTCCCCACTTCTCTGAACTGTCTCTGCTTTGCCTTAACTGACACGTTCGCGGGATCCGCTCCTTCGACAACGCCTCTTTCTTCTATGAACCTGAGGTCCTCATCTCTCCCGTATCCCTGCTCAACCGCCCATCTCGCTCCTCCCCGGAGGACTTCATCAATGCCTTCAATGCCCAGCCTAACCTTTCCCTTGGATCCGAGACCTGCGGGCACTGTCTTGAATAATGTTTGGATTAAGTTTTCGACCCTTGGGCGCACATCATCCCGATACAGGCCGGTCTTCATCATTCTGACACCGCATGAGATGTCAAATCCTATGCCCCCCATACAAATTACGCCCCCCTCGTCGGGGTCGAAGGCTCCGACGCCGCCTATGGGGAACCCATAGCCCCAGTGGGCGTCAGGCATGGCCAGGGAAGCCTTCTGTATACCGGGGAGACATGCCACATTTGCAGCCTGCTCTCTAACCTTTTCGTCCATGTCGCCTAGGAGACTTTTCGATGCAAAAATCCTCACAGGAACATTCATGTCCCCATCCTTAGGGACCTCCCACTCATAGTCGCTTATTTTCCGTAGATTTGCTTTATCCATAACTCATCCCCCCTAAACATCCACAACACACTGAGCCACATATTTCTCGTTCTTATATACTTTAAGCATGGAATATGTGGCTGCCTTCACCTCTACTTTGAGTCTATGCTTTTTTTTATCCAGCCTTTCTCCATAGGCATATCCCCTCAGGGAATCCTTCTCCAGGGACTCAATCTTAAAGTCAGAGAAAACCATTTCCCGGAGGCTTGCCTGGGTGAGCAGCTCGTTCAGCCACTCCACGAATAAGGTCTCCCTGTCAGGGGCGGAGCAGCTTATCTCCACTTTCTCTTCTGGCTCCACCCCTACCAGGTCCAGCATGATGGAGAACATGGCACGGGCACCATTCTCGAAGGCCTCCTCTAGGGTTTCTCCTGAGCCTCTTATGCCCATGTCTGCTTCATGCTCAAAAGTCTCGTAACCCTCTCCCACGGTTTATTCATTGACCTCTGGTAACTTAATCCTTTCGACTATTGGAATCGCTGAGAAATCTTCTAAGTCTCCTCATATCCTCGATCATTACTGTCCTTAATTCAGGGTTCCGCAGAACAGCAGCAGGATGATACATGGGCATATATGTTCTATCCCTCTGAATGACTTTTCCGTGAACTTTCGACACAGTGGTTTCTTTAAGCAAAGCCTGCAGGGCCACCCTGCCAAGGAGGCATATTACCTCAGGGTCTATGGCAGTTATCTGCCTCTCAAGGTATGGAATGCATGAACTGATCTCGTCTCTCCTTGGGTTTCTGTTATCCGGGGGCCTGCATTTCACTACATTGGTTATGAAGACATCCTCTCTTCTCAGGCCAGCTTCTCTCAGGGAATCTGTCAACAGACCCCCGGCCCTCCCGATGAAAGGTCTTCCGACGCGGTCCTCCTCTTTACCGGGGGCCTCACCAACGAAGATTACCTTAGCATCCTCTGGTCCCTCCCCTGGGACAGGTTTCCTGCGCTCCAGATGAAGATCACACTTTCTGCATCTGATTATCTCTGCGGCAATTTCCTCGATATCCATTACGAGTATGTTATTTAGCTTTCGAAATTTATTTATTGCCTTATATCCAATGAGATTATTAGGAGGGGTTATCAATGAACAAAGAAATTAATGAAATAGCGGATAAAATCTACGAATTTTTAGAGCGGGAAAAGATAGCAAGGCTTTCCAGGATCCCTGTCAAAATTGGTGTGCCGGCTAATAAGGCGTACATGGCCATAGGCTGGCTGTTGAGGGATGACAAACTCCTTTTAACCAAGAAAGGTAGAAGCGTCGAGGTCACCTTGAAAGAAAAGCCCTTTATAAGAGCCGACGTTGTGCGAGAAAAGCTGGGAAGGGCGGCGGAGGACATAAGCGGCCTTGCTGAGAAAACAGGCAAAGAAGCTAAAGACCTCGCCCTGAAGATTAAGGATACGCTGAAGGGAGCGGCGAAAAATATTAGATCAACAGACCTCAGAGACGAGATAAAAACAATTATGGACAGGGTCGACAAGCTGGTGGACAAGACTGGCGAAGAGGCGAGAGAGCTGGCAGATGAGATAAAGACGAGGATCAAGAAAATCAGAGAGAGAAGTGGGGAAGGATAGTTACTTAGCTAGTTAATTCACATCATGGCTCTTCCTGCTCTGAGCGCCCTGACCGTTATCGTGGGGCTGGGGGTACTGCTATATGCCTCAGACATCGCTGTGAACCGCGCAAGAAAGGTTGCCTTCAAGCTCGGGGTCTCCGAGCTCCTAATAGGCCTAACAGTGATCTCCATAGGCACGTCTCTTCCGGAGATATTCCTTAACCTGACCGCCGGGTTTGTACGCCTCCAGGGCCTGGAGTCAAGTGGCATAGCCATAGGTAACGTCATTGGCTCCTGCCTCTCGCAGATAACCATAATCCTCGGGCTGGTAGGACTAGTAACAACACTTTCAGTCTCTAAGCGGTCCCTTAAAAGAGACGGGATAATGCTGCTCGCTGCGATCATGTTAATGTATGTCTCCGCCCTCGACGGAGAGATATCCCGCCTAGATGGGGCTATACTGGTTTTTATCTACGCCCTCTATTTGTTCGGTTTATCCCACGAGGAAAAACTGAATGGAGACACGAGGGCTAAAGAGGGTGAATCTCACATCCCAGATGTCATTGTATTGACAGCCGCCCTCTTGGCTGTTGTGCTCTCCTCCACAGTCGTGGTGCGGGAGGGTCTTAATCTGGCTGCTATGATCGGAGTCTCCCCCTTCATAATAGGCCTTCTGGCAGGGGTTGGCACATCCCTTCCTGAGCTCAGCATCTCCCTTGGAGCTGTTAGTAAGGGCGCCAAGAGTCTCTCCTTTGGCAATCTTATAGGCTCTAATATCACCGACCCCCTCCTGTCTATCGGCCTTGGAGCGGGTGTTGCGGGTTTTCTAGTCGACATCGCCTCAATCGGCTTTGACTTTGGGTTCTGGGTTTTCTCCACCCTCTTGGCTTTGCTGTTTCTATGGAGCGGCAGAAGATTGGATAGGAGGGAGGGATCGTTCTTGATTATCCTTTTCCTTGGATACGTATATCTCAAAATCCACTCTCTCTGAGAATTGCAAACTCCCGGGGATTGAAATAAAAAAATTAAAATACACCTAATATAAATGATATTACTGGGGAGGAGTGTTTCTGTATGGTTGTGAAGCAGATGCAGAGGGCGGCCGAGATAGGGAAAGCCTCAAGGAAAGAGTTACTACGATGCGCCGAAGAGAGAATTTTCTTCTTGGGGCCTGATGATTTGTCCAGCCGTCTGGCGAGCAAAAACATGCAATACGGCCTCGGCAAAATGCTGTATGCATCCCACAATGAAGTTTTCTGCGTCTTCGGCCCTGACGCATCCATTACTCGTAATACCTCTAGATGGGAAAGCGGGTTTGGATACGGCTGCGTCATTAAATGGTTTGATGAGGGAATTGCCTTCCCAGAGCTGAGACCCAACGGATGCGGGATGGCCCTTGCGAGACTGGAGGAGCAGCCCACGGAGGAGGAGATCATTGAAGGTTTATCTCGCCTAGAGGAGGATCCTCCAGAGCTGGACGGCCTCGAGGTCAGGCCAGACCTTGGGGAGGGGAACCACTTTTTCGAGATCTATAGGGCAGAATACATCCATCGGGAAGTTGAGAAAACTCTGTCCACCCATTATTATGCCATCCTTCACTGCTCTTCCCCGGAGAGAAAGGCGGATATCTATGGAAAAGTTATTGAGGGTGACTGGATAGACACGCCTCTCGGTAGGGTTTCTGTGTTATTGGACAGGGAAGCCAGGGACTACCTAAGACTGTGGGAAGACTATAAATCCTTCTGTAAGAGGAGACGAGAACTTATCCTCTCCAAAGTCCTCCCTGATGGCGAGGTTATTCTGGACAAAACCCACCAGGGAATCTTCGGCCCTGCCGAGATGCGTCTCGGATGCTACTCAGCCGTCGACGGCAATGTAAAAGGGGATATTTTCCCCCTGACCCTGCGATCCGATCTGCCTGTATATCTGATGAAGGGGACGCGGAACCTGTCACAAGGGGTGATGAAAAAATTAGGGTTTCTGGAGAGAGCCAGGGGATTGGATCTGCTGGAGGAACTGGAAAACCTGAATATTCTACCCCACGGCAGCGGCTACGAAATCATGGCCCCCTACTACCGCGTCAACACGCTTCATCGACATGGAAGACTGTTTTTCTATCTGCGGAGAGAGTCGGGGAACGGAGGAGGAAACGCCTCAATCGTCATAACCAGCCCTCGGGAACTCCCTTTTAGATATAGGGGAGCTGAGGTAATGGAGAGAACTCTGGAATATGAACTCGGGTATCCTGTGGCTAAGCTCACGCCTATCCAGACTATTAAGGTGTAAAAATGAAGATAGGGGTTGGGATCTCCATATTCTGGAGGGAGAAGTCGGACCTCCTTCAGACTATTCGTCACGTAGTGGATAATCTAGGACTCCGGAACATAGAAATCCTTTGCGAGCATCCCTTCTTCGAAAACTGGGGTACCGAAAAGGCGGGCAGGCTTAAAAGAAAGATAAGGGATACCAAGGAAACCATGGACCTTGAGATATCCCTCCACACACCCTATCACGACCTGAACATTGCCTCGTGGAATCTCCCGATAAGACGGGCTGCTGTTAAGCAGTACAAGGAATGCGTTGAAATGGCGGACTATCTTGACTCCAGAGTCGTTGTCGTTCATCCCGGGTTCGTGTCTTCTAGGAAATTCTCCCGCCGAGACGTTCTTAAAATAATGACGACGAATTTTATAGAGATTCTATCCCTGGCAGAGGACCTCGGCATCGTACTATGCCTTGAGAACATGGCCTCTAAGCCGAAGGCCCTGGGGATATACCCCCGGGAACTTCTTAAGATCTTTGAGGAGGTGGATTCCCCTTATTTTAAGTTCACCCTCGATGTCGCCCACGCCAACACTACGGGTGTAGACCCCGCTGACTTCGCTGGAAGAATGAGAGAGCACGTGCACCACCTCCATTTAAGCGACAATCAGGGAAAGGACAACCACCTGCCCATCGGCCTAGGCACCATCGATTTCAAGGGATTCTTTAAATCTCTCGGCGGCTTTAAAGGCACCGGCGTAATAGAGGGATGGGCCCCGCAGTACACAGATCACTTCCTTTCCTGGAGCCTGGAGAAGCTGTCTGATTACGCTGAGAAAACCGCTCGATAGCCGGTCTAAGGAGTTAACCTACTTTGAATGTAGTTAAATTTTTATAGCATTTAAAGGCATATTTTACATCAGGAGGGGAATCATTCTCCGGGGAGGTGAGTTTCGTGGATAAAACAGTTTTGGTTAAAGCCGAGGATTTGACCATTGACAAGGCCAACCTCGAGCTTTTGAAGGAGGCAGAAATCCGGCGAATAAAAACTGCTTTTGACAGAGAACGCGAGCAGGAATCTATACGCTGTAAATACTGTGCCGAGGGCATCTCCTGCAGAAACTGCATCATGGGGCCGTGCAGGCTTACTGGGAAAATCACCCACGGCGTATGCGGCGCCAGCGCCGATACCATGGTCGCCAGGGGGCTTCTGAGGAACGTGCTCGGAGGAGCTTCGGCGCACGTAGATCATGCCAGGCATGCTGCCCTCACACTGCTAGAGGCGGCGGAGGGCAAAGTACCCTATGAGATAAAGGATGAGAAAAAACTGCGGTCACTGGCAGAAGCCCTGGGGGTGAACGGGGGCGATGTGAAAGAGGTGGCTGTGAACGTGGCAAGGAAAGCCCTAGAGGACATTGGGAACCAGGGCGACGGCGTCCTGAACTGGATCAGGATGCATGCCACCGACGAGCGGATAAGCACCTGGCGGGACCTCGGTGTGCTGCCTGAGGGCGGGGACAGGACCATAACGGAGGGCATGCATCGGACCACCATGGGTGTGGATGCTGATCCTACAAATCTCGTTCTTGGAGCTG
>JALUUU010000192.1 GCA_027021185.1 archaeon
ACCGCTCCAGGGGGCGGTACCACGTTCCGCTGGTGGTGAGGATGCCCTACGGGGGAGGGATAAAGGCCCTGGAGCATCACAGCGAGAGTACAGAGGCCCTTTTCACCCACATACCCGGCCTGAAGGTGGTTGTGCCCGCAACCCCCAGGGACGCTAAGGGCCTGCTTTCGGCGGCTATCCGGGATCCTGATCCCGTGATCTTCCTGGAGCCCAAGAAGATCTACAGGGCCTTCAAGGAAGACGTGCCAGAGGACCACCTCGTCCCCCTGGGCAGGGCCAGGCTCGTTAAGGAGGGCAACGACGTCTCGGTCATCGCCTGGGGGGCCATGGTGAGGACCGCGGAAAAGGCTGCTCAGCTCGCCGAGGAGAAGGGGGTGAGCGCCGAGGTCATTGATCTGCGCTGCCTGGCCCCCTTGGACGTTGACGCGGTAATCTCCTCGGTGAAGAAGACGGGGAGGGCGGTGGTTGTGCACGAGGCCCCAAAGACCTGCGGCTACGGTGCTGAGCTGGCCGCTTTGATAAATGAGAAGGCCCTCCTCAGCCTTGAGGCTCCTGTGGAGAGGGTTACGGGCCAGGACATCACGGTGCCCCTGCCCAAGGGGGAGGACTACTATCACCCCAGCGCCGAGAGGGTGCTTTGGGGGATCGAGAAGGTCATGAATTTCTAGGAGGCATAGCATGGTTAAGGACTTCAAATTTCCAGACGTGGGAGAGGGGATAACCGAGGGGGAGGTCGTGAAGTGGCTAGTTAAGGAAGGGGACGTAGTAAAAGAGGACCAGCCCCTCCTGGAGGTGGAGACCGACAAAGCCATAGTGGAGATCCCATCCCCATGGTCCGGCAAAGTGATGAAGATCCACGCCGGGGAGGGAGAAATAGTCAAGGTCGGCCAGACCCTGGTGAGCATAGGGGAAGAAGGAGAAGAGGAAGCAAAGGCCGCTGCAGAGCCAGCGGAGCCCGAGAGGAGGCCTTCTTACGGAATCGTCGGGGAGCTGGAGGTGGCCGAGGAAGAGGCAGAGGAGATGCCTCCTCCCAGGGTCCTTGCCACTCCCAAGGTGAGGAAGCTGGCCAAGGAGCTCGGGGTCGACCTGTCCATGGTTAAGGGCACGGGCAAGGGCGGAAGGATAACAGAGGAGGATGTCCGCAGGGCGAGGGAGGCTGAGAAAGAGAAGAAGCCCGCGGTAAAGGTGACCCGGAAGTACGACCTTTACGGCTACATAGAGCGGGTGCCCCTCAGAGGGATAAGGCGAGCGACCGCCAAGAAAATGACCGAGGCCCTGAAGATTCCCCACGTAACCCACATGGACGAGGCCGACGTTACGGAGCTGGTTGAGGTCAGGGAGAAAGTCAAGAAAGAGGTGGCCCATCTGGGGGTTAAGGTGACCTACCTCCCCTTCATAATCAAGGCGGTCATCGAGGGGCTGAAGGCCCATCCCTACCTGAACGCCGTGCTGAGCGAGGACGGTGAAGAGATCATCCTGAAGAAGTACTACAACATCGGCATAGCCGTGGACATAGAGGACGGCCTTATCGTGCCGGTGATCAAGGGCGCGGACCAGAAGAGCATCGTGGACCTCGCGAAGGAGATAGCCAGGCTCGCAGCCCTGGCGAGGAAGCGGAAGCTCGACCTAGCGGAGCTCAAGGGCGGCACCTTCACCATCACAAACATCGGGATCATCGGGGGCACCCACGCCACCCCGATAATCCACGCCCCAGAGGTTGCAATCCTGGGTGTCGGCAGGATTGTTGAGCGCCCCAGGATAGTGGACGGAAAAGTGGTGGCGAAGCAGATCCTGCCCCTTTCCCTGTCCTTCGACCACCGGGTGATTGACGGCGCTGAGGCGGCCAGGTTCCTCAACGAGGTGATCATGCACCTGGAGAAGCCGGAGATACTCATGGTGGAGATATAGCATTTCACCGTGGTTAAGAGTGCTAGTCCCTGGTTTTTGCCTCCCACGCATTGGCGCGTAACCTGGGGGGAAGAAGCACGGGGTGATAAGGATGTCTGGAGCGGTTATAGTTATAGGAAAGCAGCAGAGGAAGCCTTCCCGGTAATCCTGTTCTCCCTTGCGTCAGAGAGCTTTTTCTCGGGAATGATTTTATTCAGGGCTGAATAGGTGGAGAAGGCAAGGACCGTGAGTTTTTTGTTTTGCCTCGGTGAGTATCCTTTGATTGTTAAATCTCCAGCGTGCTCAATGAGGCAACTGATTTAAGCCTCCTGCACGCCTTTATGAGCTTATCATCCGCCGTCACCAGCCTGCTGTCCAGCAGCTCGGCGAGGGCCACGTAGACCGCGTCGTAGACCGTGATCCCGTGCTTAATGGCAAGTTTAACGGCTTTTTTCATCACATCCAGGGTCGGCACGATTATGTCGATCTCCAGGTCGTAGATGCTTTTAACGGCCTCCCTGACATCTTCTTCACTCAATGTTTTAGCGTATCTGAGGGCGTTGGACACCTCGTATATCAGAAGGTCAGGGCACGCAATGAGAAGCCTCCCCATCGATGAACCAGTTTCTTATTTCTATCGCTTTCCCGGAGTTTTTCTCCTTTTGGAGAACCACTTAATCACGACAGAAGCGTCCAGAACAAGGATGTCTTCCCTCATCTGCGGTCACGCCATCTCCTTATCTCCAGTGCACCGCTCCATTTCCCCGCCTTCTCCCTTATCCTGTCCTGGGTCCTGGCGGCTTTTCTGATGTTGGCGCCCCTCCTCATTCTGGCTGTGACAAGAATCTCGAATCTTCTTTTAATGATGTCCAGCTCTCTGTCCCGGACCGCAATAGGCATAACCACCACCTGCTTTAACTATTGATTTCATCATTAATAAATACTTTTTATCAGAAAATCAGACGATCGCCGAACTTTAAGACCTGCAGTGGTTGCGTCAGGGGGCTTTTAGAGCTGTGCGTGAGCAGGTGCATTATATTCTATGTACCAATAATTACTTGAGAGGTAATTTTAATGACAATAAGGCAATGGCGAAGCCGGAACTAGAGGACATTTATACTTTATACAGCGATAATTAACAGACTGTTAATTTTCAGTTGGAAACTTCAGAAGGGAGCTTCTTGAGGGATTTCTCCATGAAAGATTTAAATACTTGTGGTTCATAATACAATTCTATAAAAATATGGAATTGTGGTTTAGGTGAAAAGTAGAGAACTGCTCAAAAAACTCCACAGAGACAAAAGAGAGTTTGTTACTGCGGGCTATTTGGAAAAGCTCTGCGATAACTTCCGCCTCAGCTATAAGAGCACACTGAGTCATTTTCTCGCAATGGGCTACATCACAAGGATATTTCGCGGCATATTTTATGTCAGGAGCCCCGAGGAGATAGAGCTTGGCAGCTTCAGATACAGCGCCTATGAGCTGGTTGCAAAGGGCATGGAATTGAAGGGCATAGAGAGATGGTATTTCGGGCTTCACACCGCCCTGAAGTTCAACCACATGACCCATGAACATTTTGCAGTTGATACAGTGGTTAACGAGAGGATTTCCAGGCCAAGGCCTGTTGGGATAGCCGGGCACAAGTTCAGATTCATAAAAATGAAGGGCGTGCTTCTTGATTTCGGAGTTGCAGAGGAAGGCAGCTTGAGATACTCCGACCCAGAAAAAACGCTCCTTGATTTTATTTATCTCCGGCGGTACAGGGGAGTTCCGGAAGAGAAGATACTCCTGGACCTTGAGGAATGGGTGGGGAATGTTTCCATGGAGAAGGCAAAGAGATATGCAGGGAAATATCCGAAGTCTGTTCTATTGACTCTTGAAAAGGTGGTGGCTTGAGAAAGGAGTTTACAGAGGAGCTTTCCTCTCTGTTGGAAATCAGGAGGCCTGACCTCATTGAGAAGGATATAATTTTGCATGAGCTTCTCATCAGCCCTATCAAATGACGATTTTTTCTCAAGAAATTTCCTGTTCAAGGGAGGCACATGCCTCATTAAAAATTATCTGGGCTACTTCAGGTTCTCCGAGGACCTTATGGATGTTATCAGGGCTTTCAAGGAGGAGATGGAGATTATTTCTGACAGGGAGTTGATGGAGGAAATCGCGAGGTCTGAGGAGCGCTCCAAGGAGAAGAAAACCAGGGTTCTCAGCGCCAGGGAGCTGAAAGGCGAGCTGGGGTTGTGAATGCCGTATAAAATCAGGGCTTAGCCGGCGGTGCGGCATTATCTGTTTTTGTATACATGTTCTCTGTGTCTGAGGGTGATAATGTTTATTTTCCGCTTTTTTTCGTCAATCAGATAAAGAATTCTGTATTTGCCTGCTCTTGCAGACCAAATGCCTTTGAGGTTGTGTTTCAGCGGCTTGCCCGTGTGGTGCGGGGCTTCCTCCACTTCAGTTAGTTTTGAAACAATGCGTGCCTTTGTTTTGGGTTCAAGCTTTGAGTACTGCCTTTCGAACTCTTTGGAGAGAAAAAGGTCATAAGGCATTCACTTCAGCCCGTGTTTCTTCTTGAATTCGGTGAAGCTGACAACCCTGCCGCTTTTTATATCCTTCAATCCTTTCTCGATGCTCTCCAATGCCTTCTTGTCGCAGGATATCTCAAGGGTTTCAAGGGCAGATCCTATCTCCATGTCCATGCTACGCAATACATTTATCATAACTCTTGAAGGATCAGTTTCTTTTAATGAGGCAGGCATATGGAAACACCAATTAAAACATATATTTTAACATTTATATGGTTTACTGGAAACGGTTTCCCCAATAAACCCGTCAATCGCCGAATTTTAAGACCTGCAGCGGTTGCGTAAGGGAGCTTCTTGAACCGCACCAATCAGCACAAATATTTATATTTAATGTAACAATAATTACTTCACAGGTAATTTTAATGACAAAAAAAGGTATTGGTGAACTCGAAACGAAACTCCTCTCCTCTTTAAGCGAGAGCAACAGGAGCATATTCTCTGTGGAGGACGCTGCCAGGGTTTTGAATAGAAAAAAGTCAGACGTAATCAAGCTGCTTTATGACCTTGCAAGGAAAAAATGGATAATGCGGCTCTCAAAGGGGAAATACTTCATACTTCCCCTTGAGGCAGGGGTTGAGCCAAAATTCACAGAGCATGAATTTGTAATAGCGTCACATCTTGTTTATCCCTATTATATTGGTTACTGGAGCGCCCTGAATTACTACGGCTTTACAGAGCAGGCTCCAAGAACGGTTTTCGTGGCAACGCCAAAGAGAAAAAGAAGAATATCTGTCTTTGGAGTCGAGTATAAGTTCATAACAATTTCTAAAAGAAAATTCTTCGGCTACGAAAAAGTGTGGATAGGTTCAAACCAGGTGGTGTTGTCATCAAAAGAGAAAACCATAGTTGACTGTCTTGATCATCCGGAGTACTGCGGCGAGCTTACAGAGGCTGCCAAGGGCCTGTGGAACGGAAGAGAGGAAATCTCATTCAAGACTCTTTTTGAGCACGCCAAACGCATCGGAAACAACGCTGTATTGAAAAGGCTCGGATATCTTTTAGAGCTGTTTGAACTGGAGCCGGAGCTTGTTGGAATGATAAAAGCCATGCTGTCCAAGAGCTATTCATCTCTTGACCCGACAAAACCCAGAAAAGGAAGATACAATTCGAAATGGAAGCTCCTTTTGAACGTTTCAGAAAAGGACCTGACAGAATGGAGGGAGCATTGAAGTGATTCCGCTGGCAGAAATCAAAAGGCTTGCCGCCAGGAACCGCGTTCCCCTGGGGACGGTTGAGAGGGACTATGTTATATGCTGGTTTCTCCACGGGCTTTCACAAACTACACAGAACCTGATTTTCAAGGGGGGAACCGCCCTGAGAAAAATTTATTTCCCTGGCTGGAGATTTTCGGAGGATTTGGACTTCAGCGCCAGAGAGGCAATGGATCTGGAGGAGATTAAATCTCTTCTGGTGAGTGTTAATAAGAAGGCTTCAGAGGGCGGGGTGGTTTTTGAAATTAAATCCGTTCATGTGAATCCGGAGTACTGCATGGCGAAGATATAATACACGGGTCCATTGCAGACCAAGAATAGCTTCAAGCTGGACATTTCAATGAACGAGTTTCTTCTGGATGAATATCCCTCCCGGAGGGTTTTGTGGGGGTATTCTGACCAACAGAACGCTAAAATACCTGTCTATCCCCTTGAGGAGATACTGGCGGAGAAGCTGCGTTCTCTTCTGCAGCGAGGAAAAAGCAGAGATTATTATGATGTCTGGGCGTTGCTGAATCATCATAGGGAAAGGATTGACCTGAGGGCTGCAAAGACGATTTTCCAGAAGAAGTGCGGGCATTTTTCGATTCCGTTTAAAGGTGTGGATGATTTCTTTGACGGGGAAAGGCTGGCAGAGACAAAGAGATTCTGGGAGAGAGGCCTCGCCCACCAGATCGACAAATTACCGGATTTTGATACCGTCATTGAAGAGTGCAGGGTCCTCACGAAAGAGATTTTTGCTTGAAAACCCGTCAATCGCCGAATTTTAATTTAAAACGCCTGGCCTAGCGCCACATGTTCCACTCCCTGGTGGAGTAGCGCCTCCGCACCAGCTCCCTTGTGTGCCTGAGCTCTTCTTTCCCCAAATCTCCTAATCCCCAGTCCTTGTCCTCCGTGAAGCCCTGGAGGAGGGCTTTGTAGAGTTCCTCGATCCCTGCCTCGGAGTACCTCCTGACGCAGGTCACCCGTTCCTCCGCTTTCTTTATGGCCTTGTCTGACAGCTTCTCCTTGCTCACCTTCAGCAGGGTGAACATCCTCCTGAGGTTCAGGTCGTAGAGCACTGTTCCGTGCTGCAGGAAAACGCCTCCCCGCCTTGTCTGGGCGTTGCCTGATATCTTCTTCCCGTCCACGAGGACGTCGTTTATGGGGTGGAAGCTTCCCTCTATCCCCAGGGCTCTGAGCCCTGCGATTATCCAGCCGCACACGAGGCGGTAGCTCTCCCTTATGTCCCTGGGAAACAGCTCCTCAGGGGCTATGACGCTGTAGGTCACCTCGCCTCTATAATCGTGGTACACCGCTCCGCCCCCGGTGATCCTCCTGACCCAGTCCACCCCGTGTCTGCTGCACTCCTCGAGGTCCACCTCCTCCTCAAGGCTCTGGAAGTAGCCTATGCTCACGGCGCTGGGCCTCCAGCGGTAAAAGCGAATCGTGGGTGGGCTCTCACCCCTGCCAACGCCCTCCATTATGCTCTGGTCCAGGGCCATGTTGGTGTAGGCGTCGTAAACGCCGAGGGGTATCACCCTCCACCTCATGGCAGCGCCTCCCTCAGGGCGAGGGCTATGTCCCTCGCCTCCACACCTATAAACTCCGCCCCCTTCTCCCTCAGGGCTCGGCTTATCCTTCTCTCCAG
Organism: archaeon; assembly: GCA_027021185.1. Taxonomy (GTDB): domain Archaea; phylum Hydrothermarchaeota; class Hydrothermarchaeia; order Hydrothermarchaeales; family JALUUU01; genus JALUUU01. Next base: position 7,308 of record JALUUU010000192.1, read on the forward strand.
GGAGCCTATCCCCGCCCCCGCCTCGACACCTCTCAGGGAGTCCTCCACGTCGAGGATGGCATCCTCGGGGTGCAGGAAGAAGTCCCCCGTGATTCTGAGGTCCTGTATCCTGCCCTCCCCCACTTTTACCCATACCTTGACCAGCTTTCCCCCCGGGACCTTTCTCTGGGCTCTGCCCTCCAGGCTCAAGCTATCCCTCCCTGATTATCCTGGCGTCCACGGCAATGGCACCCCTGGGGTAGACTATCAGGGGGTTGATGTCCATCTCCTCGATGTACCTCTCCCTCATTATCATCTCAGATACGGCGGAGATTACCTTTGCAATGGCTTTAAGGTCTGCCTTCTCCTCCCCCCTGAAGCCCGTTAAGAGGGGATATCCCTTTATCTCTTTTATCATGGAAAGGG
>JALUUU010000193.1 GCA_027021185.1 archaeon
TAATCGTGTCATGAAAGCCGGCATCCTCTAAGGCGCGGCGGATAGCCCTTACCCGGCCGTCCATCATATCGCTCGGTGCCACAACATCGGCCCCAGCCGCTGCATGGCTAACGGCTGTTTCAGCCAGGAGCTCCAGGGTGGCGTCGTTGAGGATCTCTTTCCCTTCCACAACGCCGCAGTGCCCGTGCTCGGTGTATTCACACAGGCATACATCGGTTATAACGACAAGCTCATCCCCCACTTCGTCTTTAATCTCTTCAACGGCTTTCTGTATAACCCCTTCAGGGCTATAAGCCTCGGTGGCTACGTCGTCTTTCTTTATGGGGATCCCGAAGAGTATAACCCCCGGTATCCCGAGGCTTACCAACTCGAGGGCTTCATCCCTTATCTCGGTGAGAGGTAGGCGGAACTGCCCCGGCATAGACAGTATCTCCTCCCTTTTTTGGATACCCTCCTTTACAAAAATCGGGTAGATGAGGTCGTCCTTATTTAAAACGGTTTCCCTCACGAGGTCCCTGATTCTGGGGGTTTTTCTGAGCCGCCTCATCCTTTTGTCTGGATATCTGGATGGATACAACCCTAGGCCTCCTCTTGCAGCTCCAGGAACCATTTTTCAGCTGCTTTGATTATCTCCTTATCCCCCGTCTCTGCAGCCTTTCTCAGCTTGCCCACTATGGGAGACATGGTCCTGGTTATTATGACCCTCGTGAGGTCGTCTAGGATGCGGAGCTCTCTCTCGTCGACCCCGTCCCCAAGCATCCTCTTGGCTCGGTCGAGTTCTTTCTTACGAACCTCCTCAGCGTAACCAAAGATGTTTCTCACAACATCCTCCACATCTATCCTGTAGAGACGCTTCTCAAGGAGAGAAAGTTCCTCTTCTATTATTTCCTCGACCTTAACAGCCTCCATCTCCCTCTGCCGCTTATTTTTGTCAGCAATCCCCCTCAAACTATCAATGTTGAAGAGCTCCACCCCCTGGAGCTCTGCAACTTTTTGATCCACGTTTCGTGGGATGGAAACGTCTATAATCACGAGCCTGTCCTTGCCCTCATCCACGAGCTTTTTCACCATAGATTCCCTGATGAGGCTCCTGGGAGCGCTGGTAGCGGTTATAACGAGATCAGCTCTTTTAAGTCCTTCTTCAAGATTCTTGAAACCCAGAACCTCAGCCCCGATATCCTCGGCTATTCTCCTGCTTCTCTCCAAAGTGCGGTTCGTAACTACTATCTTCATGTCGCCATTGACTCTGCTCAGTGACCTCGCCACCAGGGTGCCCATCTCCCCGGCACCGATGAGCAGGATTGTCTTCTTGCTCAGATTCCCCAGGACGCTCTGGGCCAGCTCCACGGCAGCGCTGCCTATGGAGACGGCTCCCTTGTTTATCCTGGTGTCCCTCCTCGCCCTCTGACCAACGTGGATAGCCTTAGAGAATATACTCTTAAAGAACGGACCGATGGTTCTTGCCCCGTAAGCGAGGTGATAAGCATCCCTAACCTGCCCGAGGATTTGATCCTCCCCAACAATCATGGACTCCAGGCCGCAGGCAAGCCTCATGAGATGATGCAGGGCGGCAGAGTGATACTCCACCTCGATGACATCATGAAACTTCTTGGAGCTGTTAATCATATGATCAACCAACT
>JALUUU010000194.1 GCA_027021185.1 archaeon
ATGGCCCTAGCCCTGGGGGCTTTCCTGCTTGGGAGTTTGCCTTAGGTCTTTGATTTTTCCAAGGTATGTGCCGTCTATAAGATACACCTTAGCGCCTTCAAGATCTACAAGGCCTCGCCTGAAAAATGGGCCCAATAGTTCCTGGCTTTTCCGAGAGTTAAAGGGCATGCCGTATATCAAGTCGTTAAAGGCAGGCATGATAACTATTTCAGGATCGGACTCTCCCCGGTGCTCTTCCCTCAGTCTAGTTCTTATCCATGCACTTTCTGTGAGCCTTCCCCCAAGGCGTCCCCTGAACTCTATGCATGGATGATTGTGGGCCATAATCAGGGTCTCATAACCCGTGGCAACGGGTTTCGAGTGACCGTGGATGAGGAGGGTGTCTCCAACCCTCAGCTCCCTAACAACCCTGAGTTCAGGAACGAGGTTTTCTATGCCCCCATCATGGTTTCCCTTTACCAGGACTACTTCGGCTTTAGACGTTAGCCTTCTCACAAGCCTTGGTATCTCTCTCTGCTCCTGCCAGGAAGCCGTGGGTATGTTATGCTTCAGATCCCCCAGGATGACGAGTCTTTTTTTATTTGTCTTTGAGAGGAGCCCTTTTATTCTATTCTCCATCTTCGTGAGCTGAGAAGGCACCCTGGCGCCGGCTAAGGCAAGCTCTTTCTCAAGGCCCAGATGAAGATCAGCAACTATTAGGCAGTCCTCGAGTACGAGGGCTTTCTCGTCTATGAGGGGCTGCATACTCAAGGGTCATTTCCTAACAATATAAATATAGGAAAGTAATTAGAATGTCTTATGAAGGCTCAGGTTACTCTAACGGTTGCAGAGTCAAAGAGACTTATCGCCAAGGCGGTTAAGGAGCATCCCCTCGTCAGGGATGCAATAAAAAACGGGATAGTGGCTGTTGCCCTCGGGTCTACAAACGCATACGTCCTGGAGGAGCTTCTTGGAAAGAAGATAGAGAGGGAGCGCTACGTTGCTGGGTTGGTTGATAGAGCCGGAGCATGCGTCGTCCCCGGGGACAAAAGGCTTGAGACTGTTTACTTCGAAAAAGGCTCGGCTAAAACAGGCGACCTCAGCGAACTCGTCACGCGGATGGATAATAATGATGTCTTCATCAAAGGAGCCAACGCTATCGACATCTACGGGATAGCCGGTGTCATGATGGCAAGTTTAACCGGGGGAACCATCGCCCAGGTCCTAGGAGTCATCAAAGCGCGGGGGATAAACTTCCTCGTACCAGTGGGGCTGGAAAAGCTTATTCCAGACTCCGTGGAAGAGGTATCCATGGCTGCAGGGATATACGGAGTTGATTACTCTTCTGGCATCCCAGTCGGGCTGATGCCTGTCTCAGGTGAGGTCATAACAGAAATAGAAGCCTTTAAAATCCTTTCCGGGGCAGACGCTCTCTCCCTCGGTGCTGGAAGCCTCGATGAACCAGGGGCCAGGACCTTTCTCCTCATAGGAGATGACGAGGAGGTTGAGAAGGCCGTTGCGGTTTTCGAGGAAGTGAAGGGGGAGAAGGGGGTTGGCTCTCTCAGGGGAAATTGCTCTGAGTGCTCCTACACTCACTGTCCGAGGAATAAAGGAGGCAAATAATGAAGATCTTAAAAGATGCCATGTTGAGCATAGCCACGCATGTGGAGGAGGTTGCCAATTCCCTAGACGAAAAACAAGTGGAGGGCATTGTGAATCTCTTAAAAAAGGCGGATAGAGTATTCGTCTACGGCGCAGGACGCTCTGGCCTTGTTGCTAAGGCTTTTGCTATGCGGCTCATGCACCTCGGATTTAGTGTCTACGTTATAGGGGAGATTATAACCCCGGGCATAAAAAAAGGAGATCTTCTCATAACCATCTCCGGATCAGGAGAAACCACCTCCGTGGTAGCCGCCGGCAGAATAGCCAAAAAAGCCGGGGCAAAGCTCGTGCTGGTCACAACGTATCCAGACTCCACCCTGGGGAGGCTCGCAGATCTCTGCGTCGTGATCAAGGGCAGGACGAAGCTCGAGGGGGAGAGAGACTTCCTCCTGAGGCAGATAAAAGGGGAACACTACTCCATCGCTCCCCTTGGCACCCTCTTCGAGGTCTCTGTATTGATTTTCCTGGACGGCCTTGTAGCAGAGCTCATGGCCGAGCTTGGCAAGACAGAAGAGGACCTCCGCACCCGCCACGCAACCATAGAGTGATTATCATGGTAAAAATCAAGTTCTTCGCGAGCTTTCGAGAGCGGCTAGGAATGGATGAGCTCGAAATAAAACTCGACGAGAAGATAACTATCGCCGAGCTGCTGGAAAAGCTTAAGACAGAACTCCCAGAGGCCGGGAAAATCCTTGGAAGCGGCAGATGCATTATAGCAGTGAATCAGGAAGTCGCCAAGGAAGATACCCCTGTATCTCAAGGGGACGAGGTGGCTATCTTCCCTCCAGTCTCTGGCGGATGCGGAGACAAGGATGAAAGACCCGTCAGGGTCCAGAAAGAGGACTTCTCCGTCGGCACTGAGATAGACAGAATACGGAGGCTGTCCCCTAGGGCCGGGGCTGTTGTGGCTTTTCTCGGCACTGTGAGGGAGTTTTCCAGGGGGAAGACCATCAAGAAACTTCAGTACGAGCACTACCCCGGGATGGCGGAGAAGAAGCTTATGGAACTCCGGGAAGAGGCCATTAAGAAGTTCGGCATCCTGGAAGTGAGCATCATCCACCGCGTGGGAGAGCTCAAGGTCAACGACAACATCGTCCTCATCGTGGCCAGCGCCGAGCACCGGGCGGACGCCTTCGATGCCTGCCGGTGGTGCATAGACGAACTCAAGAAGAAGGTGCCAATCTGGAAGAAAGAGGTGGCCACCACCGGGGAGGAGTGGATCGAGGAGCATCCGTGAAATAAACGTTGCTTTTCCAGCGCTCTTCCCAAAAATAAAAACAGGACTTATTAGGGAAATAAAAAGTAGAGCGGCAGAGCCGCTAACAGCAATCAGGCTTATACCTGATTGACCCACCAGATCCTCCGGGCTTCAAGTCCCTCTCCACGGCGCAAGGTCATAAAATAAAACTAGAGATAAGGCAGGTACCCCCGACAAACACGCGTGATTATTGTGAGAAATGACAACTTATAAAATCCTCAAAGATGTAGTGGTGGAATCCTTATCCGAAATCCGCTATGCCGGGATTGTTGGAAGCTGTTTGGTTTCTGATAGGAATAGCGACATAGATATTGTGGCAGTAGTTGAGCAGGATCAGGATCCTATTCTATTTCATCCTTTCGAAAAGGTTTCTATCCTAGCTTTTGACCTTTCCTGGCTTTCTTACAAGAAACACATGGAACGACCCGTTGGTCTTGTGCCAAGCGTACTCTTTAAGTCTTTGTCTTTGTCCCTTCCCCTCATCGGCAACGTTTCATCTCTTCCTCTTCCGCCTATTCGAGTATGCAGAGCAGACTGGGTAAACGTCGAGATTAAAAAATCACGTTTTAGGGGCGTCGACAGGAAGAATTATCTCGTCGCCCTACTTTTCGAGGAACTCCTTAGAGTATCCCCTAATTTAGATGAATACGAATTGGACAATGTCTCCATGGCTAGAACTCTCGGCCTCGAAGGAATAGCTAATGAATTGCAGGCAATATATGCCAATAGACAGAAATAATTGATGGTAGACTTTCCTATGGTTTAGCCATTCATTGAAACTGAATATATTTTAAAAAATTTTATATATCATTTAAGATCATGATTATTGAAAGATGCGATTTAAGATAAGACTCCTCCCTGAGAGGGGTGGCTTGTTGCCCTATAATTATAACCACTTTCTGGCAGGGGTTCTCTACCGAGCCTTCCGCGCCGCCGACCTCGAGCTTGCCAAGTCCCTGCATGAATCCAGAGACATCAAGCTGTACACTTTCTCAGAGCTTAAAGGAGGCGTCCCTGTTTCCAGGGGGCTGAGATTCAACGACAGTGCATGTTTCTATTTGTCCTCCCCCCGTGACAGGCTTATGCGCACAGCCGTTGAGGGGCTGCTCGACTCTGGCAGCATTTCTATCGGGCCCCTGAGCTTCCGTCTTGAGTCTATGGAGGTTCTGAAGCCCCCAACTTTCAATGGCTCCTCCTTGCGCTTCCGCACCCTCTCTCCCATATGCGTCACCACGAAGAAACCCAAAGACGGCCGCCTGGTCCAGTGGGATCTCTATCCGAAAGAGCCCCAGTTCTACACAAACATAAGGCGCAACCTTATCAGGAAATATGAGCTCTTGCATGGTCATCCTCCAGAGAACATAGACCTGATACTCGGCACCCCTACATGGACAAAACCCGTGCGCCTCAGAATCAAAGACACCTATCACCGCGCATCCCATATGGCCTTTGAAGCACGGGGCTCAAAAGAACTTCTCCACGTCGGCTACGAGTGCGGCTTAGGAGAAAAAAACAGCATGGGCTTCGGAATGGTGGAGGTAGATGATTCATCATGATCACTTTTCCCGTGCTCGGGAAATATTGAATAAACACCCCTGTATGTAAGTAATAACACTGGTTGAAAGGATATGATCAAAGGTACAGCAACCATCGGAAGGAGAGTCCAGAGTGATGGCTCTTGGGATGTGTTTCAAGAAACAACAAGAGAGTCCTGCATCCTCAGCACTGCATGGATGGAGACGGAATGCGATGTTAATGGCTTTTTCATCCCCAGAAGACCTCAACGAAACGTGATAAATAAAAATTGGGCGGCGGAGCCGCCTGACCCGACTGAAATTGGGTCGACCGTGTCCGATCGTCGTGGGTTCAAGTCCTGCCCCCAGAGCATAACCATATATTGGGCGGCGGTGCCACCAAACCCAACTGACATCTACCTCATCGAAAAAAATCATGGCGGCATAGGGCCACCACGAAGGACTTTCGTCCAGCAGATCTTACATAATGGTACTTTGTGGCAACCTAATATAAAAAACATCAGAGGGTTCAAATCCCCTACGAACGTGCGCGCTCAATGGAGGAATCGGAGTAGATGCGATTAGCTGTGGAACTGATAAATCTAGATAACAAGATTATACCGTATGACTACCCAACAGCGGTGCGGGAGTCCATTTTAGGAATAGTCCACCAAAAAGACCCATCTCTGGCTGGTAGATTACACGATAACGATGCAGATGTTTTTAACTTTTCCCAACTTTTAGGACGTGGGAAAGCATCAGAAGATGGCATCCGGTTATGGAGAGCTAGATTGTATGTCTCATCGACTAGTCTAGAGTTTATTAAAGCCTTTGCAACTACGGTAATGCTTGATCCCCTATTTAAAATTGGGGAAATTCGATTTGCTGTCTCCAACATTCAAAGGTTACCTGAGTTACCTTCAAACAGTAGGAACGGTTTGAAACTAAAAACCCTAAGCCCTATAATCGTAAGGAACAAAACACTGGATAGATACCTTTATTTGAATGACTTAGAATTTCCAGATTCCCTTTCTTATAGCATAAAACATCGTTTTGAAAGGACCTGTGGTTCTTCTCCAAAAGGAGATATTACAATTAATCCCATCACAGAAACCTTCCATAAAAAGAGGATTAAAATTAAGAACGAATTTCATAACTGCAGTCTTGGAGAACTCATTATTAAGGCACCCCCAGAAGTAATTCAATTCATTAGCGATGCGGGTTTAGGGATGAAACCTAAATTTGGATTCGGTTTCATGGGGGTTGCCAAATGACACAGAAGACCATCCAAACATTCAAATTCCCCTGGGCAGGAGATCCGTGGATATACAATGGGACATGTTTACTTTTCCGGTTTCTTAAAAATTTACTTCCTGAAGAGACTGAGAACATGCAAGAGAAGTTCTCGGATGTTACATGGAATGTGGAGAGAGGGATAATTAATGCTCCTACTCATAAGAGATTTTTGGAATTCCTTGATTACATCTGTGACTTGGTAGTCCACGGTGAATACCGTCGAGATAGAAACAAGGATATATTATATTTGCCAGATGAACCCATTGAAAAAAGATTCATTACTTTTCCGAGACCGGCGTTGAGCTTATTTCACTCCCGATTATATACTACAAAAAATCTCACTGAAGACGGCAAGGAATTGAGCACTGTCAAGGTGAGTATTGGAGAGTTATCAACCGAGGAAATAGAGGTTCTCAAAAAAATTGTGGAAGAAGAAAACAGTAAAATTCATGATAATAAGTATAAACTTAATCCATTCAAAAAAACCGGTGGGACAGCGATTTATACAAAAAAGTCTAAATTGAACATTTCACCTTTTAAAAAGTTTAAGAGTAAGCCGCAAAGATGCGATTTCTGCGGGGAAGAGAGATCCATTCGAGATATAACCGGCCTTGATCACCCTCTAATGATAACCCCTGGAAAATATCAAAATTTCTTTTCAAACCTTAAAGGGAAAGTCCATATTTGCGATTATTGTAGTACAAGTACACTGTTTACAAGTTGTTGGATACCCTATCTCATATCTAACGACACCTATTTCTATGCCCTCCCACAGATTACAGGGCTAAAAGAGGGAATTGAGTTTTGGGACTTGCTTACAACTCAAACTGGCGGGGAGCTTCTTAATGAATGGTGCAATTTTGAATCGGACTCATGGCGTTATGATTCTACACATCTCGCCTTTCTTGCTCTTTTAACCTTTGTTGAAGAAAAATTTCGTATAATCAGAGAAAGAGTCCACGAAGATAAAGAACTACGAGAGAAATTTCCAGATCTTGCGGAAATGTCAGATGAAGAATTGTGGAAGTTGACATGTAAATCTTGGACTACGGTCTATGGTGACGGTCTGATACCAAGAATAGTCAATCATTATCATTCAACACCGAAGTTATACAGACTTATACGTAGACTAAGAGAGGAGAAAATCGAGCTTAAAACTTTTGTTAGTTCGTTTACTTATAAACAGACAGGAGGGGATTATGTAACGAGATTTAAAGATGAATTAGCCAAGCGGATTCTTGATTTCCGCGCTGTTAATCTGACAATTGAAGCTTTCTTAAATGACGCCACCTCTGCTGGATCTGGTCACTCCATATGGGGTCTGTCAAAATTTTTGAAAATTTATAACACGGAGGTTATGAAGATGAAGGAATCTGAGATAAATAAGGCTATCTCCATTGGTTTAAGGATAGGTAAGTATTGCAAAAATGAAGAAGATAAAGACCTACTCTACGAACTCCGAAGTTGTACTAATCGTACACAGTTTCTAGAATTTTTGGACAGAGCAACTTTCAAAATACCGGAACTGCGGGTAGGTAAAGAGTTCATACTTAGCCTGACAGATGACAACTGGGCAGATCAAAAATCCATTGTAGGGATATACGCTCACCAAACATACTACGAGGGGCAGCCAAAATCACAAGGAGGTGAAGAAGAATGAACGAGAATGAGAAGAAATCAAATTGCCTTACCTTCACAGTATTAGTGAGGTTAGAGGCTGGGAACCCAAATAGCGGGTTTAATGAAGACATAATCAGTACGGTTAAAAAGATTCGAGCCCCTGATGGAACGATGAGGCCGTATATCAGCGGGCAATCTTTACGCCGCATGAGCAGAAACCAGATGAAAGAAAGCGGCATACAAACAACCGAAAAAGACCTCTCTGCAAAAGTGAAAGAAAAACAACCCATACCTACAGAAGGAAATCCAGCAAAAAATTGGGACGAAGACGCCTATGGTTATATGATAACAGGGGCTAAAAAAGAATT
>JALUUU010000195.1 GCA_027021185.1 archaeon
GAAGCCCATGGATACCCCGAGGAAATAGGCCAGGGGGAGCCTGAAAAACCACAACCCGAGGACGGTCGTGTACATTACCCATCGGGTATCTCCGGCGCCGTTCAAGCCCCCTGCAAGGACGAAAGTAACGGCCAGGGCCGGTTGAGAAATCGCCACCAAGCGAAGGTAGATGATGCCGAGATCCACGACTTCCCCGTCTTTCGTGAACAGATGAACAAATTTCTCTGGGAATATGAACAAGACCACCCCCACCAGGCTCATGAGCACAGCACACAGCACAGCCGTCTCCCGGCCCAGGGAATACGCCTTCTCCGGCTTCTTTGCCCCCAGGCTCTGCCCCACCAGGGCTGTGGCTGCCACTGCGAAGCCTATCCCAGGCATGAAGGACAGGGCCTCTATCCTTAGGCCGACCTGATGCGCCGCGAGGGCCGCGGTTCCGAACCCCACTATTATACTGGTATAAACCGTCATAGACCCGCTCATCACAAGTCTCTCGACACTCGAGGGCACACCTATCCTCAGGATCCTCCTCATGGTATCCAGGTCAACTCCCAGGCAGGCGCCTCTTATGGAGACGACGTATCTGCCGCTGAGCAGGACCGCGAAGTAAAGAAAGGCGCCCGCGGTGAATGAGATGGCTGAGGCTATCCCCGCCCCCATAACCCCCAGCGCGGGAAACCCGAATTTGCCGTATATCAAGAGATAATCCAGGACAAGGTTTATGATGTTTATAACGATGTCTATTTTCAGAGGGGTTCTCGTGTCACCGGCGCCCCTCAAAGCCCCCTCGGCGACGAAGGCTGAGAAGATGAATGCCGTGGCGAGAAAAACAATTCTCAAATACCCTCCACCCAGGCCAGCGACTTCCTTATCAGCCCCAATCAAGAGGAGAATTTCCTCTGAGTATGAAAAAGCTATGACAGTCAGGAAAACAGATATTAAACCCACCAGGATGAACGCCTGAGTAAGCACCCCCCTTACCTCTTTTTTATCCCCTGCCCCTGTAAACCGGGCCACCAAGGCCGTAGTTCCTGTGCCGACGGAGGCCATTATTCCATAGGACACCCAGATAAGAAGCCCTCCAAGGCCGACGGCGGCAAGGGCAGGGGCTCCAAGGCTCCCCACCATTATCATGTCCACCAGGGAGGTGAGGGTGTACATTAAGTTGCCCATAACAGCCGGCCACGCCAGCGAAACAATTCGCTGCCTGTCTCTGTTCCACGCAAAAAGCGGCATAGAAAGAACTATCTAAACAGGATTAAAAACGATGCCCCATATCCCCCCAACTAAAGGGACTTTAGATAGGCCTCTAAGGCCAGAAGCCTCTCGTCACCTGCCGGCAGAGCCTTGCCCTTTAAGGGGACCTCGATGCAGAAGTTGATAACCTCCTTCAGGGTCATCTCCTTCTTAGCCATGTTGAAGTAGGCTGGGTACTTCTTGCCCACCCCGCTCATGGATGTCTCTGGATTCGGATGACAGGTCTTACATGTCTGCCCGGTGGTGCCGAGGCTCGAATCCTGGAAAAGGGCTTTACCGAGCTCCACAGGATCCTTGGCGGGAGACGCCTTGGGCGCTTCTTTCGGCGCCTGAGCACATCCCAGGACCAGCAGAGTCGCCAACACTATCAGGAACAGTCTCATGGCTTAATAATCCGCTTTAAAGGTATATTAACTTACCTTACCGCCTTATCCTAGCTCGGCATAGAGCCCAGAAATTGAGCTTATCTGCAGCCGCAGCCGCCTACCGCGTTGGGGTTTGTTATTCTGAAACCTGGACCGTATACCGTCTCACCGTAGTCCAGCTCAAGGCCGCGAACATATCCGATGCTGTCCGGGTCGACGAAGACTTTTATGCCGTTGGACTCCACAACTTCATCTTCATCGGAGGGCGCCTTCTCGAAGGCCAGCTGATATCTCAGCCCTGAGCATCCTCCATTAAAGACCTTAATCCTGAGGCCGTTGGCTCCATCTCCCTCGGCCTCCATTAACTCTTTAAGCTGTGCAGCTGCTTTATCTGTAACTTTTATTAGTTCCACTAGTATCACCTCTCTGACTGGAGCGCACACTCGGCACAGGCGGGCAGGTACTCTATGGAAGCCGCGGTTATGAATCGCTTCACCATGACGCAGTTAGCGCAGTCCCTGCTGTCGCACAGGGCACATCCGGAGAAGCCATGGGCTCCCGCGGCGGCGTTTATGCCGCTTACATTCCTCTCCTCATACCTATGCCTCGGAGCAACATCCAACATTTTCAACACTTTTTTCTATTTTTATAGAATAAAGTTCTGAATAGTATCTATGCTTCTTATTTAAAAAGATTTCGGAGTTTACAAGTAGGTTTTCCACGTTATTTTCATAATTGATTATTAAAAATCGGAGGCCGGGACTTGACCGAAAAACAGCGGGTAAAAATCGAAAAAATGAGTTCTCCCGTCCTGAAAATGGGGAACGTGGAGATAGTTTTGGGTAAGGTCGAGGATGCCTGGGATGAGCCGATGGGGCCCACCCCGAAACCTCGTCTGGCAGACCTCCGCGACTGGGACATGAAGCTCCTTAACCGATATGAGCCTTTTTATTCGCCAATCTGTGACATGTGCTGTATGTGCTCTTACGGCAAATGCGACTTGACAAAACAGAGGCGGGGAGCATGCGGCCTTGACATGCGGACACAGCAGGCCCGCACCATTGCCATGGAATCAGTTATCGGGGCGGCCTGCCACGGTGCCCACGCAAGGCACGTCATTGAGCACCAGATCCAGCGCTTGGGGAGGGACTACGAGATAGATATGGGCCTCAACATCGCCACCGAGGCCCCTGTAACAAGGGCGATCGTGGGCATAAAGCCCAAGACCCTCGGAGACCTTGAGGAGGCCATGGAGTATGCTGAGGGAGAGATCCAGAACGTCCTATCATCTATTCATACAGGCCAAGAAGGAGACTATAAAGACTACGAATCCAAGGCTCTCCACATAGGCATGATAGACAACCTTGTGAAGGAGATAGCTGACATAGCCCAGATAGTGGGCTACGACTTCCCGAGGGGAGACCCCGATGCCCCCCTAGTGGAGATGGGCCCCGGAACGGTGGACCACAAGAAGCCAGTGGTGCTGATGATAGGCCACAACGTGGCCGCCGGTGCGGAGGTATTGACCTACGCCGAGGCCTACGACAAACTCGACACCATCGAGATAGCCGGCATATGCTGCACAGCCCACGACCTCACAAGAAAGAACCCCAAGGCAAAAGTTATAGGGCCCATGTCCGAGCAGGCCCGATATATCCGCTCGGGAATAGCCGACGTCATTGTTCTTGACGAGCAGTGCATAAGGACCGACATCCTGGAGGAGGCCAAGAAAGTCGGGTCCGTGGTCATCACGACCAGCGACAAACTCGCCGCCGGGCTGCCTGATATGACCTCACGCCCCGCGGATGAGATAGTTGATAAGCTGGTATCAGGAGAAATTCCCGGAGCCCTTATTCTTAAACCCGAGAAAGTCGGGGAAGTGGCGGTGAAGACAGCCGAGATGATAGCCCCCCTCAGGGAGGGTAGGAAGGCCATCCCCAGCAAGAGGGAGCTCGTAAAAGAGGCTAAGAAATGCACAGCCTGCGAGGCGTGTATGCGCCACTGCCCCGTCAACCTCCACATAAGCGATGCCCTGTCAGCGGCCAAGAAGGGAAAGCTGAAGGCGCTGGAGGACCTTAGGGAGCGCTGCATCGGCTGCAAGCGCTGCGAGGCAGCCTGCCCCAAAGAGATACCCATCGTCTCCCTGATGGAGAAGGCGTCTGAGAAGATGCTGAAGGAGAAGAAGTGCAAGCTCCGTTCCGGGAGGGGACCGATCCTCGACACAGAGATACGCAACGTGGGGCCGCCCATTGTCTTCGGCGAGATCCCCGGTGTTGTGGCCTTCGCCGGATGCAGCAACTATGCTAACGGCGCCAAAGAGGTTCCTGAGATAGCGGAGGAGTTCCTCAAGAGGCGCTACATCGTCGTCGCCTCCGGGTGCGCCGCCATGGCCTTGGCCATGTATACAGACGAAGAAGGGAAAACCCTCTACGAGAAATATCCCGGAAACTTCGACGCTGGGAACCTGGCCAACGTTGGCTCCTGCGTGGCCAACGCCCACATCCTGGGGGCCGCGATAAAGATACCCCACATATTCGCCAGGCGGAACCTAAGAGCGAACTTCGAGGAAATCGCCGACTACATCCTCAACCGCGTCGGCGCCGTGGGCGTTGTCTGGGGGACCTACTCCCAGAAAGCTCTCTCCATCACCACGGGCCTCAACAGGTGGGGCATACCAGTTATCTGGGGCCCCAGCGGCGTGAAGTATCGCCGCCTATACCTGGGCAGGAGAGACCAGCCGGAGAAGTGGGAGGTCTACGACGCCAAGACAGGTAACAAGGTTCCTGCGGGACCGCTGCCGGAGCACCTCACATACGTCGCTGAAAGCAAGGAAGAGGTCATCGTGTCCATCGCCAGGCTCGTCATGCGCCCCAACGACACAACCAAGGGAAGGCAGATAAAGCTCTCCCACTACATAGACCTCCACAGGCGCTACTACGGCGGCATGCCCAAAGATCTGCCTCTATTCATCAGGACAGAGGGTGATATCCCGATAACGGAGAAAGAGACGGTGAAGAACATCCTGAAAGAGGCAGGATGGAAGGAAACACCAATACCCGACCCAACTCTCCTAGAGAGAATGATAATGAAAAGGGTGTGATAGCATTCGCGCGAGATCATGGGTAAGAACCCATCAGGGAGGGCCGGAGCAAGGCAGGCCCGTGAGGCCTGACGTAGCCGCCCGGATAATCCTGAAGGCCGAGAAGCCTCTCCTCGTCGTGGGGGCGGAAATAGCCGACCACGGAGGAGCCCCATTAAGGACAGCCGTTAGGCTGGCACAGGAGCTGGAAATGCCCATCATAGCCACCGCCCACTCCTGCAAGTTCCTCGAGAAAGAGGGCTTCACAAATTACGTGGAGATGGGGCTGGTGGAGCTCACCAATGCCGCTTCGGACCCTGAATGGCAGGGAGTCGAAGGATACGGAAAACCCGACCTGATCATCGTCTTCGGAGCGCATCTCGACTTGATGAACGCTCTTTTCCAGACCCTCAAAAGCTTCAGCGACATCCCCACCCTGAGCATCAGCAGGTACTTCATGATAAACGCCGATTTCTCCCTCCCGAATCTGGATGAGGATCTCTGGCTCCAGTCCCTAGAAGACCTCTGTAGAGAGGTGGAGAAAGGAAGGGCAAAAGCCCCCCTGTAATGAGGGTCTACTCCGGAGACAGGTCCAGCCAGTCAGGCGGCCCAGGGAGCTTATACTTGATATATCCGTAGCCTATCCTGCGATGCACCTCGTTGCATGCCTCAGAGCTCCTGGCATAGGCTTTATCGAAGGCCTCCCAGTCTTTATTTTTCATGGCCTCTTCGATGGGAACCAGGTACTCTCTGTCGAAGTCCTCCAGCTCTTCAGCCCATCTGGGACGGGTCTTGGCGCCGACAGCGGCTATCTCCCGGATCTCTTTGAGCTGGTAGAGCCCCAGCCTCCAGTTTCCAGCCTTGCAGGCGTGGTACATTATTCCGTACCGCTCTGTGTACTGTCTCATAACCCTGCTCATGCAGGGCTGCATTCCTGCCAGGCTGTCTAAGTCTATCTCTCCAAACTTGGTTTTTCCAGCGATTTTTTCATTCATTTTGGCATCTCCTCTTCCTTTTCCTATATGTAATTTAAGATCAAATATACGCCGTATAGAGCCATTAAGACCGCGCCGTGGACTCGCGTAATCCTTCCCCTGAGCATGAAGACGGAGGAGACGGATAGGATAAGCATCATGGCTGGGAAGTGAAAGGATACCACCACTGCCTCTATGCGCAGGGGAGAGATGAGGGCGATCAGGCCAGCGTTGAAGAGCACGAAGAAAAGAACGGTGCCGAGGATGTTGCCGATGCTTATCTCAGGCCTGCCCTTATATGCTGGCACAACCATCCTGGCAACCTCTTCGAAGCTCACCGCAGCCGCCACGAAAACCATGCCCAGGAGGGTGTCGCTTATTCCGAAGCTCTGTATCAACCCTTTAGCCCCCCTGACGAGGAGCTCTGCCCCGGCAATGATCAGCGCCAAGCCGAAGAGCATCAGCCCGGGATAGTACCACGAAGGCTTTTCCTCCCGCTCCTCCAGGACCTCCTCGAACTCCTCATCTTCCTCGATAAAAGGATGATTCCTGGAGTCCCTCACGATGTATACGATGATGGGTATGGAGATCAAGAGCAGGGCCAAACCGTCAACCCTTGAGAGGAATCCATCCAGCATAAGGACGAGCAGGGGGATGGGCGATACTAGGGTGAGGTAGATGTATTTCCTGGGTATCTCTACCTGCAGGGGTACTAGGAAAGCTGTTATACCCACAGCTGCTCCAAGGAGGAATATGCTCGACCCTATTATCGTCCCCATAGATATCCCTGGGAGGTCCTTCAGCCCTGCAGCGATCCCGGTGCCGAGGTTTTCTGCATCGAATCCTCCGAACACAACCCCCAAGGAGAAGGTAGAAACCCCCAGGATCAACGCCGCGCCTATCATTCCCTCCACGAAGCGCTCCGTGGCCCACACTATCAGGGCTATGCCGAGGATGAACATCCCTAGTTCAATCACTCCAAAACCTCTTCCACCAGCTCGCGGATCTTCTCCCGGGCCTCGGCCAGCATCCGCTCACCCTTCGGAGTGATGGTGTAGTATTTCCGCATCCTGCCCTTTTCTACGGCCTCTTCACTCCTTAGATATCCCCCCGCCTCCAGGGCATGGAGGGTCGGATACAGCGTTCCGGGACTTATATCGTATCCATGCCTCCTGAGCTCCTCCTTTATCTCCACCCCGCAGATCCTGCCTTTGCTTGCGTGGTACAGGATGTGGAGCTTTATGAAGCCCAGGAAAAACTCGCGAATCATGATATCGTATCACGATATCTTGAGGCGATATTATATAAGTCTTCCCATAAAGAATAATTCCTATGATAGAACTCAGAAGGGTGAGCAAGGTCAAGGACGGGAAGAAAATCCTCGACGACATATCCTTCAGGATCAACAAAGGGGAATTCTTCATAATACAGGGGGAGAGCGGCTCAGGCAAAACCACCCTTCTTAGACTGATGAATCGCCTGGAAGAGGCCACCTCAGGCGAAATCTTCGTCCAGGGAACACCCATAAGGAAGATCCCGCCCCAGGAGCTCCGGAGAAGAGTTATCCTGGTTTTCCAGGAACCCAGGCTGTTCCAGGGCAGCGTGGAGAGAAACATCAGATTCGCGCCGAGACACCATGGCATGGCCGTGGATGTGGAGGCGCTCCTTAAAGCCGTGGGGCTGGAAGGATATGAGAGGCGGGATGCCTTCAGTCTGTCGGGAGGCGAGAAACAGCGCCTGGCAATAGCCCGGGCCCTCGCCCTCAAACCTGAGGCAATCCTCCTAGACGAGCCAACCTCAGCCCTGGATGAGGCCTCAAAGAAGGAAGTGGAGAAGCTTATAGTGGAGCTGAAGGAGACCCACGGTGCCACGGTGGTCATGGTCACCCACGACCTGGAGCAGGGCAGAAGACTGGGCGAGAGGGGCATAATACTCGATAAAGGAAAGATCGTATACCAGGGCAGGATAAGGGGGCCTGAGAATGTCTGAGATACTCAA
>JALUUU010000196.1 GCA_027021185.1 archaeon
GGCCATGATCCTCAGCTCCGTCCTCATGCTCAGGCACCTCGGCGAGAGGGAGGCGGCGGATATGGTTGAGAACGCCCTGAGGGAGGTCATCAAGGCAGGGGAGAAGGTAACCTACGACCTCGGGGGAGAAGCCGGGACATCGGAGATGGCCGAGGCCATCGCCAGGGTAATCGAGGAGGCATAGCCCGGGCGAGGGTTGGATGGCCTGTGAGGCGGGATTTATTTTATTTATCCACGGGCACAATCATACTAGGAGATGAAAAATCAGTACTTCGGGGATGTCAATGATTTTCTAAAATACGACCTCGTTCTCACCCTGGTGGAGAAGCTGGATAACACGAAAGCCTTCACCTTCATACCCATGCTCACGCCGAACGACGACTCAGGGGACGGCGGCCTCATCAAGTACGACGGCGGCAGGAGAAGAGACCTTGAGAGGTTCCTGAAGAGATGTATCCGTGACATGTACAGGAACATCCTGAATCTTCGCTTCTTCATGGCCTCCCAGGACATCGAGTACAGGCCCTACAGAGACGCCGAATATTTTCGACACGAGGACAGGGAAGAATACTTCGACTCCATAGACCCGGAGATGTTAAAGGGCTCAGTGGTGCTCATTGACCCTGACAACGGGCTTGAGGTTAAGAGCATGAGGAAGAGAAACGGCCACAAGTACCTGAGATACGGGGAGCTGCGGAGGATATACGACGGCATCGACGACGATTCACTGGTCCTCGTCTACCAGCACATTCCAAGGGTTAAGAGGGAGAAATACTTCTCTGCGATAGCTAAGAGGATCAGGGACGCCACTGGTGCATATCCCCTATGCCTCTCCGACAACAGGATCGTGTTTTTTATACTGGCCAAAGGAGCCCTGGATAGGGCCTGGCAGGTGATAAGGAGATACGCCCA
The DNA here is from genome assembly GCA_027021185.1 of archaeon. Lineage (GTDB taxonomy): Archaea > Hydrothermarchaeota > Hydrothermarchaeia > Hydrothermarchaeales > JALUUU01 > JALUUU01. The sequence continues at coordinate 913 of JALUUU010000196.1, forward strand.
TGAAAACGGATATGCCGCCAGCAGGTTTGACTCTGCCTCCCTCCAGGGGCTATCTCCTAAGCATTGGGGCCAAAGGGGTGATGTGACCCGTGATCACTGATTTATTGGGCCTGAGGCTGACGGAGCTGGAGATACTGGTTGCCTTCCTCGCGTTGGCCCTGATCTACCTGGCCTGGAGGTATCTGAGGCTCATGGGGAGGGTGGAGAGCCGGGCCCGAGAGCTCTATGAGGAATGGAGCCACGCGGAGGCCGATAAGAAGGCCCGGGTGTTGTTTGAGGAGTGGCGTCAGCGAGAGGAGAGGAGGATAAGGGAGAGCGCCGTGAGGCAGAGCGAAGCCGTCATAAAGGGGAAGGTGACGGAGCACCTGCTGCCCTTTTTCCCGGGGTTCAAGTACAACCCCAAGGACGCCAGGTTCATAGGCACCCCTGTGGACCTCATCGTCTTCGACGGCCTCAGCGAATCCGACGTGAGGAGGATAGTGTTCCTGGAGGTAAAGACAGGTAAGACCGGGGCGATATCCCCGAGGGAGAGGCTTGTGAAGAGGTGTGTCGAGGAGGGAAAGGTGCGCTACGAGGTAATGCATCACAGAGGTGAGGCGGATGAGAAGGGGCATGGACAAGAAAAGCCTTGAAATCCTTCTCCAGAGATGCGCCACATACCCCGAGCCCAGCCTGGCCCTGGAGCAGTACCCCACCCCCGCGGATCTCGCCGCGGAGATAATATACCACGCATATCTAAGGGGGGACGTGGCCGGCAAGAGGGTCTACGACCTGGGCTGCGGGCCCGGAATCTTCGCCATAGGCTGCGCCATCATGGGGGCGAAGGAGGTGAAGGGATTCGACGTGGACAAGAAAGCCCTGGCCCTGGCCAGGAGAAACGCCGAGAAACTCGGCCTGCGGAACATCGCCTTTATAGAAATGGACGTAAAAGATATAAGGGGAGAGTGTGACACAGTATTTCAAAATCCCCCGTTCGGCGTTCACAGGCCAGGGGCGGACAGAGAGTTCCTGAAGAAAGCCCTGGAGGTGGGGAAGGTGGTGTACACCATCCACAAAGCCGAAACAGGGGGTTTCGTGAGAAAGTACATCAAGGACCTGGGAGGAATCGTTACAGACGTTACCCAGAGGGACATGGTATTGCCCCGCCTTCATGAGTTTCACAGGAAGGAGAAAAAGCGGGTAAGGGTGTACGTTTACCGGGTTGAAAAGGAGTGATGAACATGGTTGAGGACGGCGAGTTTGTCGTGCCCGGAGCAGAGCTGGGGTACAGCGAGGAGTTCATCCCGGGCGAAGGCGCCTACGAGGAAGAAGGCAAGGTGTATGCCTCGAGAACCGGTACCCTGGTAATAGATATGAAGGAGAGGAAGATAACGGTCACGCCTAAGACCAGCGTGCCCCCCATTCCGGACAACGGGGACATCGTCATAGGCAAGGTAATAGACGTGAAGCCCCAGAACGCCCTCGTGAACGTGGTGAAGATAAAGGGCGTGGACAGGTCGCTGCCGGGGGAGGTCCTGGGCAGCATCCACATCTCTCAGACGAGGAATGTCTACGTGGCGGACCTGGGGAAGGAGTTCAGGGTTGGGGACATAGTCCTCGCGAAGGTCACCAACACCAAGAGAACCCCCCTGCAGCTCTCCACGGTGCAGAAGGAGCTGGGAGTGATAAGGGCCTTCTGCGGCAGATGCGCCCTTCCCCTGGCCAGGGAGGGCAACAAGCTCAAGTGCCCTAACTGCGGCAGGACAGAGGTGCGCAGGCTGTCTCCGAGCTACGGCTCCGGAGAGGTGTGAGCAGGAGGAACAGCTGATGGAGGTCAAGATTCTCAGGGAAACCGCAACAGAGATGGAGCTGGAGCTCGTGGGCGAGGGCCACACCTTCTGCAACGCCCTGAGGGGAGTCCTCAGCTCCAACGACAAGGTCATAACGGCCTCCTACAAGGTTGAGCATCCCCTCCTCGGGAACCCCAAGATCTACCTCAGGACCAAGGAGATAGAGGTCCCGACCAAGGAGAAGGAGATACCTCTCCGCGAGGTGAAGGGCATAGGCTCCGTGCGGGAGAAACAGCTCAAGGAGGCCGGCATAACAACGGCCAACGCCCTTCTGCAGACAGACATAAAGGAGCTTCAGAAGAAAACCGGTCTCCCCCTGAAGGTCCTGGAGGGATACGTGGCCGAGGCAAAGAAACTCGACTACGGAAGGGAGACCCCTGTCAGATACGTGCTTAAAGAGTCATTGATGGAGCTGAGCAGGTTTTTCTCCGAGCTCAAAGCCAAATTCAACGAGGCTCTTTGATGGAGATATTCCGGGATAAAAGCCCCATGGAGTTGTCCAGCCTGGGGGATGGCTACGTTAACCTGATCTACTCCATGGCCCTCTCAGAGGTCACCGGCAGGCCCCTGGGGAAGAAGGTGCCGAACCAGGTGCTGGCCGCCGCCCTGGACAGGGCCGGCCTCAGGGATCTGGCGGGCACCAGGGTGAACGCTCATCAATTGGCGGACCTGGCGGAGGGCATCATTTTCAAGGCCTGGCTCCAGGGCAGGATAACCCTCGAGGAGAGCGTGGCCATTCTATCCAGCTCCCTGAGCGGCTCCCTCGAGAGAAAGAGGATGAGGGAGGATGCCGTGAAGGCCTTCACCGCCCTCCTCAAGGCTGTGGAGGAGGGCAGGACCCGGGGAAGGCCCCCCATGCTTACCGTGGACGTGATTGTGGAGAGAGATGGGAGAATCCTCCTCATAAAGAGGCTGAATCCCCCCTTCCAGGGGCGCTGGGCCATACCAGGGGGCTTCGTGGAGTACGGGGAGAGGGTGGAGGACGCCGCCCATAGGGAGATGATGGAGGAGACCAGGCTCAGAATAGCCATAACAGGGCTCCTGGGGGTTTACTCCGAGCCTGGGAGAGATCCCAGGGGGCACGTGGTGTCTGTCTGCTACACCGCAACCGCTGAGGGAGACGAGGAGGGGGGAAGCGACGCGGCGGAGGCAAGGTTTTTTAAACCCGAGGAAATAGACTTCGATAACCTGGCCTTTGACCATGATAAAATACTAAAGGATTATCTGAGGTTGAAATGTTCTGCGAAAAATGCGGGGGAATGATGCTTCCCCAAGACTCAAAGCTCGTCTGCATGCGATGCAAAGACGAAAAAGAAATTTTAAATAGGGATGAGTTCAAATTAATTCAGGAAAATAAGAAGACCCGTAAACTTTTAATCCTGGACGAAGATGAGGTGAGGACTCTTCCCACCACCAGGGCTGAGTGTCCCAAGTGCGGGAACATGAAGGCGGAGTGGTGGCTGCTCCAGACCAGGAAGGCGGATGAGAGTGAGACAAGGTTCTTCAGATGCATCAAATGCAGATTTACCTGGCGGGAGTACAGCTAGGGGCGGTGAGAGAGTCCGCAGGTTGCCCGCTGTGGAGCGGCGCATAAAAGATATAACCATGGAAGACTTCAGGGTTCGCGTCCTCGGGACCGTCGTGGACATGGATGTGGGCAGCGGAACGGCCCTGCTGGACGACGGCACGGGCAGGGCGGTGATCCTGTTCGCGGATCCCGAGCAGTTCGCCGGAGTTAGAGAAGGACAGCGTGTCCGGGTCATAGGGAGGTCCCGGAGAGACGACGGCGTGGAGATAGAGGTGGAGATTATCCAGGATATGGGCGGGCTTGACCTGGAGCTGTACAAGCAGGTCAGGTATATGGAGGAAAAACTTGGAGAGGTGTAGCCATGTTTAATGCGGTATTGGCAGATCCTAGATTGCTGAAATCTAGCATTGACGCTATTTCTAACATGATAGACGAGGCAGGGGTTAACGTCGGGGGGGATGGTATGAGGCTTAGGGCCATGGATCCGGCTCACGTGGCCCTGGTGGACTTCGAGCTGGGCAAGGAGGCCTTCGACAAGTTCGAGGTGAAGGGCTCCCTCGTCCTTGGCCTGGACCTGGACAGGCTCAACACCATCCTTAAGCGCGCCGGAGGAGGCGACAGCATCAGCCTCGCCCTGGACGAAGAAGCCAACGCCCTCCGCATTAGACTGGAGAACACCTCGAGAAGAACCTTCAACCTTCCCCTTATCGAGGTGGGGGAGGAGGAGCTCAAGGTGCCGAGCCTCGACTTTCCCTGCATGGTGGAGCTCAGCCCCGGGATCCTCAGCGAGGCCATCAAGGATGCCGAGATCATAAGCGACCACGTCACCCTGCGGGTGGACAAGGACAGCTTCTACGTCACCGCCAAGGGCGACCTCGGCAACGTGGAGGTAAAGGTATCCAAGGACGAGGCAGTGCAGTTCGAGGCGAAGCAGGACGCGAGGAGCATGTTCAGCATAGAGTACCTCAAGGACATGGTCAAGGCCGGCGACATCGCCACCACCGTGCGGCTCTACCTGGGGGAGAACATACCAGTCAAAATGGACTACCTCGCCCCCAACGTCAGACTGAGCTTCCTGCTGGCTCCGAGGATTGAGAGCGAGTAGATGCTGAGGGAAGTACTGAATCCCTTCTCCGAGGACGCCCTGGGAGTTGTGGCCAAAGCGCCTCCTTTGAAGGACCTACCACCTTCCATCTACGACCTGGCCCTGAGGAAGATCTCCCCCAAGCCCTCCGGAGACGTTGTTTTTCCCCCTAATCCCGGGAACGACATCCTCTCCTTTCATCTTCTTTTTGCCGCCTGCGCAACCAGGTTTGCCCCCTCCTCAAGGGAAGCCAAGCTCGTGATAGAGGTCACGAAGAAGATCATCCGCGCACGCATAGGGCGCATATTGAAGGAGGCTTTTCAGGGGGAATACGACGAGGCCGTGATTGTCAGGGCCTTCTCTCAGTTCTTCCCCGTGGGCAGGGTTGAGGAGCTAAGCCTCCCCGAAGAGGTGCTAAGAGACCTGCGCCTCGCCTCCAGGAGCAGGGCGCCGGAGGAGGTCCTTCGCTACTGGGTGCCCGTCCTCAAGCTTCTCCCGGCCCTTGAGGCGGGGAAGACCAGGCTGACGGATATATACATCAGCAACGGCAGGGCCTTCCTCAGCCAGAGGAGCCTCGTCTCCCTGGCCGCGGCGATGCTGGAGGCCTCTATAAAGAAGCACCTGGAGAAGATATCCAGGAGGAAGGAAGAGGTTAGGGAGCTCGGGCCCATCGCAGACGCCATATCCAGGGCCGCCTCGGAGCCGGAGTACCTGGAGAGCTACCATAAAAGGGTTTACTCTGTTCTCCGCAGGGGCAAAGGCCCGGGGGCGTCGCCTCTTAGGCCCCAGTTCTTCCCACCCTGTATCCGGAACACTCTTCAGGGGGTTTCGAGCGGGTCCCGGAACTATGCCATCACCGTCCTCTTAACCTCCTTCATATCCTACGCGAGAATAGCCCCCACGGGCTCCGCGAGGGACGCCAAGGTGTCTGACTACCTTAAAGACGGCAGGGTCATTGAGGATGAGGTCCTTCCCCTGATCTTCGAGGCCGCGGAGCGCTGCTCTCCACCCCTCTTCGCGGACCAGCCCCTGGAAAGGATGAATATCTATTACCACCTCGGCCTCGGCATGACAGAGGAGGTCAACCTGGACCACGCCGGGAGATCAAGCTGGTATTTCCCCCCTAACTGCGACAAGGTTAGGCGGGAGGCCCCCTCCCTATGCACACCGGACAGGGACTGCGGGGAAGTTAAGAATCCCCTCAGCTACTACGCCAAGAAGCTTCTCGCGGGGAAGAAGAAGGAGAAGGCTGATAAGTCAAAGCCGGGAGAATAGATAAGAATAAATTATATAAAAAAATGCGTCATAGGATTTGAAGGCATGAAGAGGATAATGGTGGTCGACGACGACGAGGGCATGCTTTTAACGGTGAAGAGGATGCTTGCCCCGGAGGGCTACGACGTTATCACAGCCGTCAGCGGCAGGGAATGCCTTATGAAGCTCAGGAATAAAACCCCTGACTGCCTCCTCATAGACATAATGATGCCCGAGATGGACGGCTGGATGCTCCTCAGGGAGATAAGGAGGAATCCCCGGGTGAAAGACGTCCCTGTCATCATAGTTACTGCTAAGCCCGCCGGCCCCATGGTCTTCACCAGGAGGAGGGAGAAGGGCCTGGAGTTCTCTGACTACATCAACAAGCCCTTCACAAAAGACGAGCTCATAGGAGCCCTCAGGGACGCATGCATTGAATAGGGGTGGGGTAGTGGAGTTTTCTGCGGCAACCCCGGAGGAGAGGAGGGAGTACTACAGGAGGGAGTGGAGCCCCAAGCAGCTCCCCGACTTCATCGTCTCCTCCCTTAGGGAGAGAGAGTTCGGATTCGATCACTGGGGAGACGGCCCCAGGGACAGGTATAACCGTTTCCACTCTGTCCAGGAGCTGGAGGGCTTTATGAGGAGTCGCGCCCCCTTCGCCGCCTACACCAGCGTCTCCTTCTACGAGAGACCTGAGAAGAGACAGGGCTGGCAGGGCGCCGAGCTCGTCTTCGACATCGACGCCAAGGACCTGCCCGTTAAGGGATGCGGCTGCCCCCCGGGGAAGGTGTGCGAGGTCTGCCTGGAGGAGGCTAAGGAGCATCTATTGCTGACAAGGGACGTGCTCAGGGGCGACCTGGGGCTTAAGCGCCTGAGGTACGTCTACTC
>JALUUU010000197.1 GCA_027021185.1 archaeon
CCTGTCAGCCTTCAAATTCATGGCAGGGGTGTTCTCCGGTAGTGTGGCGGTAATCGCCGACTCCCTCCACTCTTTCTCCGACATCCTCGTGTCGGGAGCTACCTGGCTGGGGATAAGGCTCTCCTCTAAGCCAGCGGATGAGGAGCATCCCTACGGCCACGGAGACATAGAGCCCATCGTGGGATTAATAATCTCCATCATCCTGGCAGTGGTGGGATTCGAGTTCGCCAAACACTCCCTAAAGGTTCTATCAGGGGATGTATCGCCCCCCGGGATTCTTGCGGTCTACGTCACTCTTTTCTCCATAGTCTTCAAGGAGGCCATGAGCAGGTACACCCTCAGGGTAGCCGCGGACATCAGGAGCCCCGCCCTCAAAGCAGACGCCCTCCACCACAGGAGCGACGTGTACACATCCATCGCTGTTCTAGCCGGTGTAACTGGGGCGATCCTGGGATATCCCTTCCTAGACCCCCTGGCCGGGATCTTCGTATCCTTAATAATCATCAAAATAGGCTATGAGGTGGGCAGGGAGAACATCACCCAGCTCATGGGCACATCTCCCGGTCCTGAGCTCAGCGGAAAAATAAAGGAGATCGTATCCAGGATAAGGGAGGTGAAGCTCGTTCACAGGATAAGGGTCCACGGCGTCGGCGCCTACTACGCCGTAGACCTGCACGTATGCGTGGACGAGAACCTGCCTCTGGGCAGGGCCCATGAGATAGCTCACAGGGTTCAGCAGCTCATCATGGAGAGCTTCCCCGAGGTGACATCTGTCCTGGTGCATATAGAGCCCTACGACGTCCACCACGTAGAAAACCACAAAAAATGAGCCACAGGAACCGAACCTAGCCCATGTAGCTGAGTTTTTCCAGCTCCCTCACTTCATGGCGCTTAAGAAAGTTCTCGTAGGCAGCCATAATCTGCTTCCCAAGGCTCGGGCGGATCTTTTTAAGGGCCTCATTGAAGTGCTTCATTGTCACCTTTTTCTTCTCCACTTCAACGTGGTTCCTGAGGGCTTCCCTCAGAGCTATCATCGCCGCCTCCCTGCACAGCCCCTCGATGTCAGCGCCCGCGAAGCCGTCGGTCTGCTTAACGAGCTTCTTAAGGTCCACGCCTTTGTCCAGGGGCATCTCCCTGGTGTGGACCCTCAGGATCTCGAGACGTGCCTTCTCGTCCGGGGCAGGGACCAGGAGGAGCTTGTCGAATCTCCCCGGGCGCAGGAGAGCGGGATCAAGGAGGTCGGGCCTGTTGGTGGCGGCAATGATGATGACGTTGTGAAGCTCCTCCACGCCGTCCATCTCGGTGAGGAGCTGGTTAAGGACTCTCTCCCCAACCCGGGCCCCAACCTCGATGCCCCTCATAGAGGAGATGGCGTCTATCTCGTCGAAGAACACTATTGTGGGGGCGCTCTGCTTGGCCTTCTTAAATATCTGCCGTATCGCCTTCTCGCTTTCCCCGACCCACTTGCTCAGGATCTCAGGCCCCTTGACGCTTATGAAGTTGGCCTCGCTCTCGTTGGCTATGGCCTTGGCCAGGAGGGTCTTACCGCAACCCGGCGGACCGAATATGAGGACTCCCTTAGGGGGCT
>JALUUU010000198.1 GCA_027021185.1 archaeon
TGCCGGGTAGGAGATGGGCGGGGGTAATGGAGAAGGCTCCTCGGTGATAGGTGCCTCGGGTTCTTCCTCCTCCAGGAGCTCCAGACACCCGCCCAGGGTCACAGCTAAGATTATGATAAGCAGGTAAAATGAGCCTCCCCTCATCTAAGCCTCCTCTGCACTTTATCGCTGGTTAGCTCCCTCAGGGCGTCCGAGGCGATCCATCTGGCGCTTTTTGAGTCTATCGCCCTGATCTCTTCTGCGGTCTTTATGGCTGCTTTGTTGAGCTCTCGATTTCTCTTGCCGATCTGGCGGAGGGCCCAGTTAACGGCCTTTTTGACGTAGTTCCTCTCGTCGACGGATTCTCTCTTAATGATGGGTAGAAACTCCATGAATCGCTCGTCTCCTGCCTTCTTATCACTCACCGCCAGTCTGGCCATTAACGCGAATCCCGCTCTCTTGACGAATTCCTCCTCCCTAGAGCTCCATTCAACGCACTTCCTGTAGGCGAAGCCGGTCTTCTCAAAGAGGTTCATGCAGCACTGGTCGCAGATATCCCAGGAGTCGAAGTCCCTCACCCAGGCCTCCATCTGCTCCTCCGTCACCTCCTCTGGGTCGTCGATCATGCTCGCCAGGATCCGCGCCTCATGGACTCCCGAGTCCCAGAGCTCCTGGGCCAGGGCGTGGCTCCTGCCTATCTTCCTGGCCAGGCTCCTCAGCTTGGGGACTGAAACCCCGTAGGTGCCCTCCGGGTTGATTCCGAACCTAGCCATCCCCTCTACGGCCTTTGGGTCCCCCATGTTTCTCAGCTTTTCGAGGATGAGCCTAGCGGTTCTCTGCATTTTCAAACAGGATTAATAAGGCTCTCTCACCTTTATCAACTTTGGGTTTATGCCTTTTTCTCTCTTCTATGAACACAGCATCCCCCTGAGCTGTAGCTCACCACTTCCCCCTCAAAATCAACGGAGATCCTGCCCTCCAGGACACAGCACCGGTGCCCCCTGGTGCACCAAGCCTCCTCCACGAACTCCTCCGTAAACTCGGCCAGCCTGATCTGTTTTGCGCCGTGCCTTAGGCACTTGTACCTCAGCCCGGGCACGGGTTTCTCCAGGGTATGTCGCGGAAATTCAACCAAAACCCCCAGTCATGTGGAAAGCCCCTATCCTAAAAACCCTTCTCTTTTCCCCCGCTGCCCCGTCCCTTGGATCAGGGGGACGGCTCGCACCTCTCACGGGTTAGAAGAATTATTCACCTGGCAGGCGCCTCAGCAACGACGATCTCCCCCGGCAGGCCGAGCAGGGTTATCTTCTCCCTGTACCTTATCCCGAATCCGGCCTCTTCTATCGCCTGCGCCACGTAAATAGGCCTGCAGTCGACATACACGGGGAATTTTTTGTGGGCCCACTCGTAGAGCCGCAGCGCCAGCCCGCCGCCGTCCTTCGACATGCTCACCACCCCAAGTCTGCCCCCCGGCTTCAGGACCCGCCTGACCTCTCTGAGAACCCTCGGTATCTCATGGGTGTCGAAGAGCTCAAGGACGAAGCTCATGAAGACCGCGTCAAGGATGCGGTCCTTGAATGGTAGAGTCTCCGCGTCTCCGCAGCACAGCCACGGCCCCCTCTGAAGGCCTTTTTTCTGAAGCCTCCTCCGGGCGGCCTCTATCATGCCCGGGGAAAGATCTATCCCGTAGGCCCTTCCTTTTACACCCACGGCCTCGGCTATCCGCACCAGACAGTGCCCTGTCCCAAAACCTATCTCCAGCACCTTCTCGCCCTCAGCTATCCCCAGGCGCCCAAGGGCAACGTCTCTGGATTTACCCTCGAATATGGCCGCGAAGTAATCATAGAACCTGCTCAGCCTGTCATAGGCCCTCCTCGCCTGCCTCTTGCTTCTGTGAACCCTCAGTATTCCCTTCATCTTCTGGCAGATGCCCTACTCCTCAGCCCAGATACATCTGGCATGTATCTCTCCTTAAGGATTATGGCGCTCGGAACTATCATCGGCACGAAGACCGCGCTGTAGAGAATCCCTATGGCAGTGGCCTTCCCGAAGTCGGCTATGGGGGAGAGGGTCATGCTCATCAAAGACAGGAAGCCGAACATAGTGGTGGCGGTGGTGGCGAAGATGGCCCTGCCCACGCTCCTCGCGGTTACCGAGAGGGCATCCTCCACCCCCAGTCCATTCTCCCTCTCCTCGTTGTACCTGGAGAGATAGTGGATGCTGAAGTCTATACCGATGCCCAGGAGGAGGGCAGAAGTGACCATGGTGACCACGGTAATGGGCATGCCCAGGAGCCCCATAGTTGCCATGGTGGCGATGATGGAGAAGAGGACCGGGATGAGGGGGATCATCATGCCGGTGATGCTTCTGAAGGTGGCAAACAGGACGCCCACTATGAGAACTAGGCTTATGAGGAAAGTCCGCTCCTGACCCGTGCCCATGAGCTCGAAGAGGAGGGAGTCAAGGACCGAGAAACCGCTCAGGGTGTAGGACGCGTCATCGGGCTTCTCCACGTACTCGATCCTGTCCCTGAGATCCCTGACCAGGACCTCGTTGGCCTTCTGCTCACCCCCGAGGTCCTCGGCATACACGTAGATTATCCCCAGGAGATAGTCATCGCTGACAAATCTCTCCCTGATTTCCCCGGGGATATCGTAGATACTGTTCTTTATCTCCACCGCATCCAGGGACAGGTCCACGTAATCCGCTATGCTGGCGGTGGAGTGGACATTGTCCACCTCAGCGAACTCTCTCTGGATCTCCGCCATGGCCCTCAGGATCCCGGGGTCGCGAACATCATCGGCCTCCACCAGCACGTATAGGACGTTTGTCCCGCTGAACTCGTCCCCCATGACATCGGTCGCCCGGGAGATGGGGTCGCCTCTAGGGAGCCACTGATTCGGATCCGTGAGGAAGTAGAGCTTCCCCATCCCCACGGATATGGGCAGGAGGAGTATTAGGAGGATTACCGGGACGGTCCAGGGCCTGCGGATGGAGAAGCCGGAGATCCGGGCGATGGAGGAGGACAGATTCTTCAGCCCGAAGAACCCGGATATCCCCTCGATGTCCATCTTCCCGAGGCCCAGCCTCCTCTCCAGAAGCAGGAGAGACGGGAAGAACAGCATCACCGCCAGGGCCGAGAACATTATGGCCACCACGGAGATGATGCCGTACTCCGCGGTTATGCGCATCTCAGAGAACAGCATCGACGAAAAAGCCGCCACGGTGGTCAGGCTTGTTGCCACGATCACCCTGCCTATCCTCCGCAGGGCGGTGGCCAGGGCCTCCCTGTTTCCCCCCTCAAGCTCCTCGTAGTACCTGTGCATCAGGTGTATGGAGTAATCGATCCCGAGGCCGATGGAGACAGCGCCGAAGATGGCGGTCATGGCGGTGATGGGGATGTTCAGGAAGAACATGAGCCCGAAAGCCGAGACAACGCCCACGAGGATGGGGATCAGGGGAAACACAGCACCGGTGACGGACCGGAATATGAAGAAAAGGGTCGCGGTAACAAGGGCGGCGCTGAGGAGCAGGGTGCTCTTCTGTCCCGAGCTGACGGCTTTGTTGAAGACGTAGCCGTAGGCGAGGCCTCCAGCCAGAGTCGCCTTCACCCCCTTGGGCTTGTTGGCGGCGTCAACGACCTTGATGAGCTTTTCCACGAAGAGGTCGCTGTCGGGGACCTCTGCGGTGTTGGTGTCCACCATTAATATGGTGTACTCCTCGTCTTTGTCCACGAACCTGAGGCGCTCCTCGAAGGGCTTCTGCAGTATCTCCTCCCTCGTTGAGCCCAGCTTTAGGGCCGTCTCTACCCGGGTAACCCCCTCCATTAGGGATATGTCTTCTGTGAGCTCCCTGAGGAGGTCCAGCACCTCCTCGTCCAGAACGCTCCTTATGTTGACCCCGTCCACCTCAACCAGGACCGAAACCCTTCCGGTGCCGCCGAACTCGCTTTCAATGGTGTCGAATACCTTTATCTCATCTAACTCTGGGGGGAAGAACTCCTTGTACTCGTTCTCCATCCTGACCTGCTGGGCGTACTGGTAGGACAGTGCAGAGAGTAGCAGAGACGTGAGGATAATCAGGGGATAAGCCCTGTGGGACGCCGCCGCCACGCCTTTGAAGAGGCGGTCTATCACCTCCTCTTCCTCCTCAGTAGCAGGGCTGCCGTCAAGACGACGAGGAGGGCGGCGGCCCCGGCCGCCTTCGCAAGGACGTCGCCGTTGTTCCTTGAGGCGACCGTTATGCCGAAGGAGTCTATCTGCTCAAGCCTCTTCTCCCCCTCCGTCCAGATAATCTTGATATCGTTTTCGTAGTTGTCAGGCATCACATCACGGTCTGCCTCGAGCTCGAAGGTGGCTATCTTGCTCTCCCCCACCTTGATGTCCCCCAGGTAGTCTGTCTTAACCCCTGTGAAGAAGGACTTGGTTTTCAGCACCGCCTTAACCGACTCGGCGTCCCTCTGTCCCACGTTGACCACAACGACGTTCACCCTGAAGTCGGCCCCCGGGGTAACCGGATCCGGGCTCGTCTTAACATCCCGGACCTCGAAGTCGGCCTCTGACTCAACCACAAGGACGATGTCCTCGGTGAAGGCATACTCCCTGTTCTCGTCTCTGTAGGTAACCATCAATGGGAAGACATACCTCCCCGGCTTCGCCTCTTCATCTATGTCGACGCTCAGAGTGAAGTCATAGGTCTTGTCCTTCTTAATCTCCGCCACGAAGTCTGCGTCAGAGTTGGAGTACGCCTCCGAGAAGGGCGGGCTGAAGGCGGCCTTGATCCTCACAGACCTGGCGGATGCCTTGCCAGCGTTTTCCAGGGTTATGATCACGTCGTTGTTTTCAGTGTCCCTCTTAAGCTCCTGGGGACTCGTCCGGATCTTTGCGATTTTCAGAGCAGGCTCTCCCTTGACGTATAGGGCCACCTGCAGGGTCTCGCTCACGTCCTGCATGTTGGTGTCCTTCCACTCCAGGAGAAGAGGGGTCTTGTAGACACCCTCAGAGGTGCCCCTGTTCACGTATATTGGTAGGGACAGGGTTATCTCATCCCCCCTGAGAATCAGGCCGAAGTACTCTGTGCTCTTCTGGGCCCTCTCGGCCTTGTTGAGATACTTCTTCGACGCCCCTATGGGGTCGATGGGGGAAACGTCGTTCGGATCGAGGGTTGCCTTAAGGTAAGCCGCCACTTCAGGGGCGAGGTTTTTGAGGGTAATGTTAAGGGTGGTGATCTCCCCTGGATACACCTGCTTCGGCTCCACGGCTGTTATGTAGAAATCAGCCTTGACGGCGCCAAAAACCCCTGGTGCAAGGAGGAGTAGCGCTAAGCCCAGGGCCGAGAGAGTCAACTTCTTCATCTTCATCGTCCCCCATCTAGAGAAATCAGGTCCGAGAGCTTCTTCCGGGTGATGCCTAACTCCATAACCCCCCGCCTCCCCTTTATCTGAAGGACAAGGTCCTCCACGAAGCCCACCTCCACGATCTCCCCGATAGAGCCCCATAAGGTCACCTCCTCTTTTTTATCCGCCATGGAGAACTCCCTCAGGCCATCCCTATCCGAGAGGGTGATGGAAAACGTACACTCCTCAACTTTTTCACTCATTAAGTCATGTGGCGCAGGGAAAAGATATAAAAAAAATCTGGAAAAATTACTAACTGAGTTAGCATCGATGCAACTTGCTTAACATAGGTGTTACCAATGGGGATTAAGGGATGAAGATGCACGAACTCTTCACAGAGCTATCGGCGGAGAAGAGGCTCGGCATCCTCACCGCTCTAAGCAGCGCTCCAATGAAATTCACGGAGATCTCCAACAAGCTATCGATAACATCCCCGGAGACATCGAGACACCTTACCCGGCTGAACGACGCCGGGCTCCTGGAGAAGCGCCTCGATGGCACCTACCAACTTACCCCCTACGGCAGGGCGGTGCTCAGCTGCCTGCCCACCATAGACTTCATCTCCAGAGAGAAAACATATTTCCTCAAGCACGACTCCTCCCCCCTGCCCCTCAGCCTGCTCCGCAGGATAGACGAGCTGTCCGAGGGCAGGGTCATAAACAGCTTCATAGAAATCCTGAACACCGTGGACAAGGAATTCAACCACATCCAGGAGTTCTTCTGGTTCATGTCAGACGACTTCCCCAGGTATTTCCTGCCCAAGTGCGAGGAGCAGCTGGAGAGGGGAGTAAAGTACAGGGTCATATTCCCCAGGGATTTCATCCCAACCCTGCTGTCCCTAAAGGTGAAGAACCTCGAGAAGGTGGAGCTGCGGTCCCTTGATAAGGTGAACATGACCATCGATGTCAGCGACAGGTTCTCCGCCCTGGCACTGCCGTCCACCGACGGGGAGATTGACCACTCCTCCTGCATCATAGGCTCTGACAGCAGATTCCGGCAGTGGTGCGGGGAGCTCTTCAACCACTACTGGGAGAAGGCGGAGAAGGTCGACCTCGGGAAGTAGGGACAGGGCTTCTCTGGATCAGGATCACATGCCGCGGAGGGCGGCCTCATAACTCTTCCTCACGTAGCGCATAACCCTGTCAAGGTCCTCCCCGCTCTTAATAGGCACCCTCATCCAGCTTCGAACGGTTTTGTTGCCGGCTTTGAAGAAAGTTGTCTGGTACAGGTGGGACACAGCTTTTTTCTCGGCTCGGTTCAGCTTAGTGATGACCAGGCCCCTGGTCACGAGGAAGGCGAAGAGCTTCCCATCCGCGGTGTAGCACGGGCATCCGAACATCTCCTTGAGGCTCACCTTCTGCCATCCCATGACCTCCGCCTCGAAGATCTTCCTCAGATCCCCCATGTCCTCCTCTGAGTAGTATTTCACTTCAACGTCTCCTCGCCCTTAAGATAAAAGACGGCCTTCATGATTATAACATGTAATACACCGCCGCCCTAGATGTACTTACCCCTCTATTCCGATGCCTCGGCCGCCTCCTCAGAGACTCCCTGGCACCCTCCTCCTCAGGCCCTTCGCCGGGATAAAAAGCTTTTTATTGCCTGGAAAGGGAAGTATTAATCATGTTCCCCAAGGTCAACCCACGGCAGATGAAGCGGATGATGCGGCAGCTCGGCATGGAGATGGAGGAGCTCAACGCCAAGGAGGTGATCATACGCCTCGAGGACAGGGAGATAGTCATCAGCAACCCCCAGGTGAGCGTCGTCAGAGCCATGAACCAGAAAACGTACCAGGTGGTGGGGGAGGAGAAAGAGGTACCGCTGATTCCTGAGGAAGACGTTGCCCTTGTAGCAGAGCAGGCAGGGGTCAGCAGGGAGGAGGCCCAGAAAGCCTTGAAGGATACAGGGGGCGACCTTGCGGAGGCCATTATGAAGTTAAAGGGGTGAGGGCGTGGATCTGAAAGATGTTAAAGCCAGGGACGTTATGGTAGAGGACCTCATAACCATAAGCCCTGAGGAGAAGATAGCCTTTGCAGACCTCCTGATGACCAGAAACAACATCGGGGGACTGCCAGTGGTGGATCACGGGAAGATCGTTGGGATA
>JALUUU010000199.1 GCA_027021185.1 archaeon
CATTGGCTGGCTCATGGGGGCTGGGATGGGAATAATAGTCTTCGCGGGCTTAATATACGGCTTCCTCGTGGTGGCCGACTCAGCCATATACAAGGCGGGGTTATCTGAGATTATTCCAGGTAAACACCTCTCCCTGGGGCTGGCGGTTCAGTCGGCCCTCGGCTTCGGCGCCGCAATATTCTCCCCCAAGATCTTCGGGATCATCCTGGACATGACGAATCCCGCCGCCCAGATCCAGACGGTGTGGGGATGGGCCTTCATGAGCCTCGGGGCAGGGGGCATCCTGAGCCCCATAAGCTTTGCCATCCTTTATTATCTGAACATGAGAAAAAGCCTGAGCACGGGCTAGACCTGAGGATTCATGCGAACCGGGTTTCTCAGCTCTTTTGAGAGGACTGGGTAATTCGTGAGGGTGAAGGAGTAGAACTTCCTGAAGAAATAGTCAAGCTCCTTCAACAGTTCTCTCTCATAGTCCTGGTCCCGCCGGGGGCTCACCCAGAAGGTGTTCCCGAAGCGTTCTCTGGCGACTTCCCCATCCTTCACGAGGACTTCCCCTCCCTTAATGGTGTAAGCGGCCTTGGAAAACCTCCTCTCTATTTCTATGTATTTTCTGCCATCTATTTCCTCAGGGTTGATGTCGTATACAGACACGTCCCCACTTGCGCCCGGGCCGAGATGTCCCTTGGTCTTCTCCAGCCCCAGGGCCCTGGCGGGGGCCGCCCTCGTAGCTACGGCGATGTCGTGGAGGGTGTACTCCCTTTCTATGGAGGGGAGCTCAGTCCTTTCCCTGGCGGCGGGGTGAACCCTCTCTAGGGTTCTCTCTCTGTACTCCCTGCTCATGAGCCAGGCGAAGAGTCGGGGATATCTGAAGAATGGTCCCGCGTTTGGGTGATCAGTGGTTATCATGACCTTCCAGGGATCTTTTATCAGCAGGGGCAGCTCCAGCCCTATGGCCCACTGAACGCTGCTGGCGCTCATCTTTGGGGAGTATACGAAGGGGGTGATCCCCATAGCCGTCTCCACCTCAATGTTGCCGTTGGTCCATTTCAGATGGGTCAGGGACTGGAGATAGTACTCCATGGGCCCGTCGGCGGTCATGGTGGTGGTAGAGTCCAGGGTCACGCTCCCGGTGTCTATAGTAACGTTATCGGACCTGTTCACCTCCTCGGCCACTTCCCTGGCCTCGGAGCATATGGTACTCCAGTCACTTCCGCCGTAGCAGTAAAACTGGAGATGGGTCATGTGGAGAAGCTGGCGTCTCTTGCCTCGTCCCCTGGGAATCCTAAGGGTTTCCAGGGCCGTGATATAGTTCCCCGGCCTTCCCAGGTTTATGGTGTGGAGGTGCAGGGAGTGGGGCAGGTTGAGGTACTCGTTTATCTCTATGAGCCCGGATATCAGCTCCTTCGGGGTTATCTCGAAGTTCGGGATAGGATCATCCAGGCTCCTAACGTCTCCGCCCCACCCCCAGGCTTCAGTACCCCCTGGGTTGACTAGCTTCAGGGCGTAAGCCTTAGTGGCCTCCATTAGCCAAGCAACGTAGGCGGCGCATTTTTCCAGGTCCCCGTTCTTTATGTACCGCATTATAAACCAGTTGCCGTCGCACAGCACAAAGGCGCCTTTATCCACCATGGGGAGGTCGTTGAACTCCGCGTGGGTGTGCTTGGCGAACATAGGAGGCATGGCTGGTGTAAACAGGGTTGTGTAGCCCATCTCGGCGTAGAGGTAGCCGGTGAGGAAAGTGGTGGGTATTGAGAACCCTGTCCCGGAGCGCGTCCGCCTCCCCTTAGGGGACACGAATCGGGTATGGTCCTCTGGTCTAAGCATCCTGCCCGCATTCACTTTCCCACCGGCGACATGGGTGTGAGGATCTATGCCCCCGGGCATAACCGTCTTCCCGGAGACATCTATTACCTTGGCCTTTCTTTCTTCCAGGCTCTCAACTATAATGCCGTCTTTTATGCAGATATCTGCCCTTTCCCCGGCTATTCCGTTGAGGGGATCAAAAACATAACCGTTTTTCAGAATCAGGCTCTTCATGGGAGGGGACTCGACACTCCTAGATCTGTAACGCTATTACTCTCTGGGAAATGATTGATCCGTTTCAGGGCTGTCTTGACCTTGGATTTAGCCAGCCTCCTGATCAGGGCTTTGTCATCGTCGTCGAGAGGCGTTGCCTCTACAAGGCCCTCGGAGATGACTAGGTTGAGCATCTTCTCAGCCCTCGAGGACCTGACTATGACAGTTGAAAAGGCTCCGGGGGAGCCCACCGAGCCCACAGAGAAATCGGAGAGCTTGGAGGTGAAATCTGAGCAGAAATTGCAGCCCTCTCGTTTGTGTTCTAGCAGCTCATTTAGAGGTATCCTATGGCTCCCCCGGGAAGCCTTAACCGTGAAAAATTTGCCCTTTATATCGAGCTTATCCACCCTGGAGAGGGTTGTGCCGGTGCGCCTCTCCACCAGCTTCTTTACTCCTTGGTAGTAGAAATTCCCCTTGCAGAAAAGCCCGATGCTCAGGGCGATTATATTGCAATAGCCAAGGTCCTCTGAGGAGGACGTGTAAAGCTTAAGCAGGCCCTCTATCTGGCAGGGTAATCCGACGACCGCAACCCTCTTGAACCCTTCTTCCTTGGCTTTCTTCAGCATCTGAAGGCAGCCGCTGTTAGAGTACTTGCTCCCGGCGGTCTCGTAAAGCTCCTCCGGAGAAGCGGCTAATACTGCCTCTGCCCTCCATGGTTCGTCTTCTCGTTCCCCCGTAACCACGGCAGCGTCTATTATTCCCTTCTCCAGGAGATGGGCCAGCAAAACCGTGACGAATCCTCCGTCCTGGGCTCTCGGCGGTGCCTCTGCTGCCCTTATCTTGAATCCCTGCCTGATGTGGCCCAGGGTGTCCCACATTTTAAAAGAGAACAAATCAACGTTCTCCTCCGGGTTCCTGGGGCAGTGAAGCAGGCAGTAACCGCAGTTGGTGCACTCACCGGTCAAAACAGGATACTCATCCATTTCTATGGCGTCTTCTGGGCAGGCTGAGACGCATCCACCGCACCCTGAGCATATCCCCCTGGATATTACAGCCTTTTCCAGGGATGAGAACCCGTGTTCATCAGGGTATGTCACCGCCCCAGCGGGGCAGACGTCTCGACATGTTTTGCAGGGCTTAGACAGGGATCGGATGCATATTCTCTCGTCGAGAAAGACCCCGCCGCCCTCCCCGATTACCAATGCGGCCTCTCTTCTGGGTCCAAAACCCCCCTTAGAGTCTATTCCCCTCGAGGCGTTTCCAGGGCATGCGATGACGCAGTTGCCGCATCCATTGCATAATTGGTGGTTTATCAGCACACTTTTTTTCATGGATACATCGCCATTATAACTATAGCATTTTTTTATATTTAAAAATTTCTACTTATACTTAAATATCATATTTTACTATAACCCCGTAGAAGGGGGCTTTACTTAAAGATAATCTCTAATTATCAATAGAAATATTTATATAAATAAAAATCATACAATCGACTCATGAACTTCTATCTGCTGGTGACGGAAGAGCTCTGCCTTGGATGTGGCAATTGTGTTGCTGTCTGCCCTGTGAATTCTCTACATTTTTATGACGGAAAAATAAGGACTCTGCAGTGCCTTGACGGTGCAGCGGTTACTACAGATCTATCGAGATGCAACGGATGCGGGTTGTGTCTCAGTGTCTGTCCGTCTAGGGCCCTGAGCATGGTGGTGCGTCAAAGCCCTGTGGGGACAGTTAATTTTGAAATCAGAGGCGTTCCTAGAAGCAGGACTTTATAATGCTGTCCTCCTCCCTTGAGCCCCTGAAGAGTAAAACTTCTTAAGGAAGTGAGCAGATCTTTCCCTTCAGATATATCTGGCCGATGCTGTTCAGGTTCACCCTAAGGTTCTTACCGACTTTCTCTGTTTCCACAAGGCCTGCTTCCCTCAGGGCCCTTATGTGGTGACAAATCCTGGCTCTCTCGTTGTTGAATGCCGTGGTGTTTTTCTTAAGATGGGGCCTCATCTTGTTTATTAATTCGTCCAGAGAGTCTACTCCCTTGCCGAGGAGGGCTTCCAGGATTTCAATCTGCTCGGGAGGGATTTCCTTCAGAGGGAAAGGACTAATCAGCTGCACCTTCGGTAGTTTGTCTTTGCCGCACTTAGAGACCGTCGTATAAAGCGTCGCCTTGGTTGCCAGGGCCGCTATGTAGCAGGCTATCCCTACGTTGCTTGTGGAGCAGGAGGCGTTTATCATGACCTCTCTGTTGTTTTTTCTCTCATTGTTTATCATGTCCACTAGCTTCAGAGCTATCTCAAAGACATCGTTGGTCTCTAGCTCCAGGATCTCCACTTCGGCGAAGCCCCTTAAGGCGTCGTCAATGGCTCTGGCTGTTTTGACGATGAGGTTTTTCTCCAGGGTATCGTCGAATCCTACTAGTAAAACGGCTTTATGGACTAAGTGCTGCTTCAGTCCCTGCAGTATCCTGTCTTTGCTCGTGCCCGTGGGAATTATGTGGGTTACTTGCTTCAGGTCCGCTATCATACTTAACCCCCTCATTCTTTATGTTATATATAAACTTTATTATGATATCATACAAATTAGTATAAATGAAACGTTCAATCTTGAGGGGATTGATTTTATTTTCTATTCTCGTTATATTTTTCTTACTATATAAAGAATACGGTTTTGGAGGCGACGAACTGAATACTCAGGGATATACCGTTAAAGTATCTGAGGTAAGGGTGGACCACATAGTTGTTCAGCGTCCTTTGGCGGTTCACGAGTTCTCCGAAGGCGTGTTTATAGACGAAGGAGAGGGGTACGAGACTCTGTCAGCCGGCCCCGGATACAAATTCGTGCTCCTGTATTTAATAATAGAGAACAAGGAGGACAAGCCCCTCCACCTCCTCGGCCGAGATTCCAAGGTTGTGGTGGGAAGCGACGGGGAGACCTACCTCCCGGGCCTTGCATCCAGGAAGTCGAGGAATTCAACCGCCATAGAGATCAAGAACCACTACTACGAGCAGCTGGTGAGTCTCCAGACGTTAGCACCAAAGGAGAAAATGGGGGGATGGGTCATCTTCGAGATACCCGAAGACGTTGAGCCGGTAGTTTTCCAGTGGTACAGCGACTTTACGAGAGATGACCCTTCTTTCACCGTAGACCTCAAGTAGCTTATTTGGATATCAGCACTGGGCAGTGGGAGTGCTTGATAACGTACTCGCTTATGCTCCCTAGGAGGATCCTGGAGATACCTGTCCTGCCCCGGCTCCCCATGACTATCATGTCGTAGTCGTTTTCCTCAGCGAATTTAACGATGAGCTGCTTCGCGTCATAGCAGTACTTGCTGGGGTCTGCCCTGAATATCTTTGTCTTGGCTTTAACACCCATCTCGTCCGACACTTTCTTGGCGTCGTGAATAGCCTCCTCGGCATCCTTGACGCGT
This sequence comes from archaeon, assembly GCA_027021185.1. GTDB lineage: Archaea > Hydrothermarchaeota > Hydrothermarchaeia > Hydrothermarchaeales > JALUUU01 > JALUUU01. The sequence continues at coordinate 5,441 of JALUUU010000199.1, forward strand.
TCTTTGGATGCCTCGAATCTCATCCTCTCTATATCCAGGTTTGCCGGAGCTCCCAGGGGAAAGTTCATTGGCGGTATTATGCCCTTTCCTCCTTCGGGCACAGCCACCATCTCATCACAGCCTATGGCATGGAATATCGTCAGCTCGGCGTTGTGGGCCAGGGCCTCGCGGCAGGCCAGTTTAACCGCCAGGCGGCTTGAGGCCGATCCGTCGGTCGCTACAAGTATTTTCAAACTCCTACCTCCTTTTTTGGGTTATGCATCCGCATGGCCGCTGCTTTGGTGGTTATCTGAGCGGCGAACATGTGAAATTGTTTAGAGTACGGGATGAAGGCCAGGAAGGCTGAGGCTACGAGGAAGTGGGCGAGCCAAGCCAGGAGGTGAAGGTTTATCAGGGCCTCGGGGTTTGAGCCCAGCAAGGCTTTGAGAACAATGGCGAAGAACGCTCCAACGGGAGACCAGTCCATGTTGGGGCTGGGCATAACTGCCAGCCTCAGGCCCTCGACGGTGAAGCCCATGAACACTGTGAGGAACAAGAGCACGAGGATTGTTCCGTCTTCCATGTAGGAGATTATTCTCTCTGGCTTGAATACGTATCTCCGCAGCAGGGCCCCTGCGCTGCTTATCAGCAGCACGAGACCGGCCACATCCATGGTGAAAGAAAAGACCAGATAGGTTACTCCCTTTAGAAATCCCAGCCTGAACTCGTGGTGAAGGGTGACCAGCACTGTGCCGAGAAACAGGATGACGAAGCTCCACATTATCAGTACCAGCATCACTCCCCTAGCTTTACTGCGCTGGAAAACCCTCTTGGCGGTGAAGCAGTCTGAGGAAAAGAAATCCCGCAGCATCATCTTGAAGATCGTCGCCCTTGTGGTGCCCGAGAGAATCTCGCTGTCCTCGTCTACCCCCCGCATCCACAGGGATATCCTGCTCCAAAATCCGTAGGCAAATATCGCAACCGACACGGCGGCTAAGAAATAAAAGGCAATCAAGACGTTCCACGATATCCCCCAAAACACTACTCTGCCAGCCTCCTCCACGCCCATTTCAGCCCTCCTTGAACTCGAATTTTTCCTGCTTTCTCAGGTATTTTCTTATGACCTCCGGCTGGTATCTGCAGTTTCTGCAGTCCTCGCCAAAGTCGTTAACCCCCCTGCAGAGCTCACCGCCCATGGCATTCAGGACTATGTGGTCATCGTGTTCCTCGGGCTTTTCCAGGGGGAAGAAATAGTAGTTTCTAATGGTGGTCATGTCTTCCTCGGAGACTCCGTATACCTTTACCCTGCATTGCACCATGTTATCACCTAGAGCAGCCTGGTCGCGTACTGCATCAAATCGTTGCACTTTATCCCGGGAGAGTAATTCTTCCATTCTTCCCCTGCCGGCGGAGGTATCCTGCGATGAACGTACATCGCGTAGCAGGCGGGGCAGTTCATGAGCAAGGTCTCTGCCCCCGTCTTCTTAGCATCCTCGAACATCAGCTTCCCCATCTCCATGGCGAGGTCTGGCTTGAAGAGCCTTATTCCGCCTCCGGCGCCGCAGCACCTCGTCTCCCCCTTGGCGCGCTCCATCTCCAGGAGCTCGACCCCCGGGAGATAGGAGAAGAATACCCGCACTTCCTCCCTGATCTGCGGCCCCTTGAGCCCCCTTGCTATCTGGCATGGGTCGTGGAAGGTGACCTTTTCTTTCCTGCTTTTAGTGAACTTGAGCTTGCCCTCCTCCAGAAGCTCAACGGCGAAGGGGATAAGATGGGTTACCTCGAAGGGGAGCTTTCCATCATAGTACTTGGGCCACACGTGGCGGAGCTGCTGCAGGCAGCAGGGGCACGAGACGATAAGCCTTTCAACCCCTTTCTCTGCGAACTTTTCAACATTGTTCCGGGTGAGCTCCTCGGCTATCTCCCACTGACCCGTGGCGGTCATGGGGTAGCCGCAGCACCAGGCATCCTCTGCGTCCAGCATAGTAAAATCTGTGCCCGAGGCCTGTAGAATCCTCACCGCTCCCTCAGGCATAGGGGCAG
>JALUUU010000200.1 GCA_027021185.1 archaeon
ACCCTACTGCTTCGAGTACGCCGCCAAGACCCTGGAGATAGCTGAGAAATACAGGAAAGGCGAGCCCTGGGAATACCTGGAACCACCAGAATTCAGAGGATAGAGAGGGAAAAAAACAAAACCCTTTATCCCTCATTTTTTATCCTGCCATGGAAAAAGAATACGAGTCCCTAGATTACCTCATAAAAAAATTCAGCCAGGTCAAGGACAAGAAAGGGATATTCAGCGAGGCCCTCAGGGCGATGGAGGAGCAGAAAGCCCTGCTCCAGGAGCGTGGCCATGACCCCCGGAAACCCCCGAGCCTTGGGCCGGAGGACGCCCCCGTCACAATCCTGGAGTTCATGGATTTCCAGTGTCCGCCGTGCCGGAAGGTGGCCTCCATCCTCAAGGAGGTCCTCAGTAGCCAGGGCGACAAGGTGCGCCTCGTCTTCAGGAACTTCCCCCGGATGGAGAAACACCCCTTCGCCGCTAAGGCTGCTGAGGCGGCGTTATGCGCCCATGACCAGGGCATGTTCTGGGAGTACCATCAGAGACTCTTCGAGCACCAGAAAAACCTGGATGAGGAGACCCTGGTCAGGCTCGCAGAGGAGACAGGTCTCAACCTGGACGCCTTCAAGAACTGCCTGATATCCGGGGAGAAGGCGGGGAGGGTTGTGGACGACATGAGCCTGGCTCGGGACCTAGGCATAACCAGAGTGCCCACGCTGTTCATAAACGGCGTCAAGGTCGAGGGTGTCAGGTCTAAAGAGGAATACATCGGGCTCATAGAAGAAGCCGCCGGGTAATTAGGGCCTGCAGGCCGGGTTAGTTACAGTTACTCTATCTCTATTTTCACCTCATTGGGCAGGGCGATGCCTATCTCCACCTCTATGGTTTTTAACACGGCGCTGGGCACAGGGCAGCTGGCGTGTTTGAGGTGTTTCTCCGCGGCCTTGTATATCTTTGACGTGGCGAAGCTCTCGAGAACGCCTTTGCCCCAGTCAAGCTCCCCGATCTCCTCTGCCATTGCCTTGAGCATGACGCAATCAGAGGATATCTCCAGGGACAGGCGCCTGCCCTCCCTCTTTTTTACCTTGATGACCGCGGAGTAGCCGCAGGCCCCGGCCGACACTCTGGCTTTCGCCAACCCCTCACCCCCTGTATTCCTCCGGCACGAGGTATTCCCAGGGCTCCCCGGCCCGGTATTTCTCGTCTATCTCGAGGACTTTCATGGCGTATTCGGCTGCATATGGGATGCCGACGTTGTTGGGGTAAAAGCCCGTGGCGAAGAGTCCCACGATCACCGCCTCCATAACCTCCTCCTTGGTTGCTCCGGCCTTTATCGCCGGGATAACGTGGACTATGCAACGAGGGGAGCAGGTGGCGACGCCTATGGCGGTGAAGATGAGCTCCTTCTCTTTCCTCTTAAGGTATTTATCCGCCCTTCCCCCCTCGTAGTAGTCCGCGAACTTCTTGGCCACCTCCGGGGCATGGGGGGCGAGGGCGTTGAGAAACCGGGGGATGAAGTACATTTTCTTCTCAACGTATTCAAGGACGTCTTCCTTCTCTTCCACCTAACCACCTCTGTAGTACTTCGAAAGAACCTCTAACGCTTTTTTTATCTTTGCCTTGTCCCCTGTCAGGATGAAGTGGTTTTCCTGATGAATCCTGAAACCCAGGCCGTGCCTAGACGCCACCTCCCTGGCCATTGCCGCGGTGATGGCCTCTGTAAGGGGCAGGCGGACCCATCTCCCGTCCCTGGGCAGGTCCGGGTAGAAAGAACTGACCCCCAGGGGATAGTCGCCGAATTTCTCTCCCCGCTGAACCCGCGTTATCACTTCCTGCCATTTCTTCTCGAAGCCTGGGAGAGACGCCGCCCCCAGGAAGAGCTCCCGCTGAGCCTCCTCTATCATGGCCTCTGCCTCGGCGGCGCCGTGAGACTCCTCGTCCAGCCTCCCCTCGTTTAGCATGGCCTTGGCGTTCCTGAGGATCGCCAGGGCCGCGGATACCTCTACCCCTTTTTTCTTCGCCTCCAGGGCCATTTTCACTGTGGCCAGCCAGAGCTGCTCAGCCCGGTCCTGCATAGCCTTATATTGCCACGGGGAGTATAATAATTTATGGCAGACATCGACACCATCCTGGAGAAGTTTGATGCCCGATGCGAGGAGGAGTCCCCCCTCACCTGGATCGCCACCGTGGGGGACGGGGAGCCTCATCTGGCGCCTGTTTGTTTTGTCAAGCACCTCGGAGACGGGAAACTCCTTATCGCCAGCGTGTTCCTGCGGAGAACCCTGAAGAACATTGAGGAGGGCTCCAGAGTCGCCATGGGTATTTCATTCATGGAGAACGGCAGGGACGGCTACCTCGTGAAGGGGCGGGCCGTCGTTAAGAGGAGCGGATCCCTCTTCGAGGAGTTTCGCGAGGAGATAAAGACCATCACCAAGGGGAAGAGGATCCCCAGGAGCGTTATCCTGGTGAAGGTTAAGGAGGTCTACTCCCTGAAGCCCAGGACTGGGAGGAAGAAGATTCAGTAGTGATCCTCCTCAGGATGAACCTCCTCGATGAAGTCGGTGAAGAAAACATCCTCCGGCCCAAGGCTCCGGGTGATGTACCCCAGGCGGCGGAGCACCGGCACAAAGGCCATGGCGGCCTCTATGTATCTCCGGGGCAGGGCTGTGCAGTACCTGGGGGATATGGAGCATGCCCTTAAGACGAAGTCCTTGTCCACGACCCCCAGGACCCCCGCCACCATCTCAGCCGCTTTATCCGGGGACTTCCGCAGGAGGCGGGACGCTTTTCTGTGCAGCCTCAGGAAACCCAACACCTCCTCTGGGTTGTCGTCTATGAGCTCCTCCCTCACCACGATCCCGTAGCTGGGGTTGAAGGGCCACAGCCTCCCCGGGGGTATGAGTATCTTTCCTATCCCTCCCTCAAGGACCACCCCAGCCATGGAGGGCGTCCCTGCCGCGCCGTCTATGCCTCCGTCCTCCAGGGCCACAACGATCTGATCGCTCCAGGCAAAGTTCTTTACCTCCACATCCTCCAGGCCTTTCCGATGCAGCAGGTCCCTGAGGATGACGTCGTGGATCGAGCCCCTCGTCAGGGTCCCTATCACCCCGCCCCTGAACTGCGCCATGACCTGCTCCACGCTCCTGTCGTCAAGGGCGTGGTGCTCCTTCCTCCCGAGGAGGAGGGTTCCCTCCACGTGCCCCCCTGCGACGCATTTTATGCGCATGCCCCCGTCGATTCCGATCATGGCGGGGGGCAGGCCGATGTAGGCGGCGTTGATCTCCCCCTCCTTCATGGCCTTGATCATGGCCGGGCCCGTGGGGTAGAGCTTCCATTCTATCCCCAGCCTCCTCCCCCATCCTGCGCCGCTTATAATCAGGGCTGTGTGGTAGGCGGTGGATAGGTGACCTATTCTAAGGCTCATTTTCTGAGGAACCCCATAACCCGTGCCTTGATCTCCTCCTGGGACAGGGATAGGTGGGGAACATCGGCATTCCCCGGCTTCGCGATCACGTGAATAAACCTGGGCCCGGGTTTTTTATCTTCTAAAGCCTCCAGGATCTCCCTCCTCCCCGACACCTTAACGGTGTTCTCTATCCCGAATCCCCTGGCAACCATCTCCAGGTCGGCTCCTCCCGCGGTTACGGTGGGCTGGTTCCCCGTTGACCCGTAGGCGTTGTTGTCGATGGCGAGGATGGTGAGGTTGGGTGGACGCATCAGGGCAATCGTGGCCATGGTCCCGGGGTTCATTAGCAGGCTGCCGTCCCCCTCCACCGCGATCACCTCCTTATCCGTCCCCAGGGCCATGCCCAGGGCTATGGGGGAGCACATGCCCATGCTTCCGAGCATGTAGAAATTCGATTCCTGGTCCAGGACCTCATAAAGCTCCCTGCAGGGAAACCCCAGGTTGCAGACCACCGCCTTCCCCTCGATGTATGGGGACGCCGCTTTGAGGACCTCGTACCTCGTCAGCCGTGGCTCCGGGGCCACGCCCCTGTACTCCGCGGCCCTGGGAACCCTCTCCGGGGCGAGCTCCCTCCCTGATCCCCTCCACAGCCCGGGGCTCAGGAGGGCGAAGGAGGGCTTTTCTTCTCGATACGCGTCCTCAACAACCTCAGCGATGAGGGGGATGTCCTCTCTGGTGTGGATCTCCCTGTACCTTATATCCAGGGCCTCCAGCAGCTTCGGAAGAGCCTTTCCCAGGACTTTATGGGCGGCCACTTTTTCCTTGTAAACCCCTCTCCAGCTCGCCAGGACTGGGAGGGGGAAGCCGTAGTACTTGGTGAGGGAGCAGAGGGCGTTGACCATGTTCCCGATCCCCGCGCTCTGGATCACCATCCCGGGCCTGAGGCCCGAGAGAAAGGCTCCTGCACATATCCCCACCCCCTCCTCCTCTCTGGTCAGGGGCACCTGGGTGAATCTCCCGGGAATTCTGTCCAGGAGCTCCTTGATCTTCTCACATGGCAGGGTTGCCAGGAGGTCTATCTCGGCTTTTCTCAGGATTCTCAGGATTTCCTCCTCTGGCCTCACTCCATGACCTCCGTGACCTCCTCCGGGGCGGCGTGTTTATCCACGAACTTGTCCACCACGAGGTCTCTCACCTCCTCGTCCTCTCTGAACCTGTCCATGCCTCCTCCGCTGATGTTGAGGAGCACCGTCTCCCCCGGGTTTATAATGCCCTCTCCAGCGGCCTTCAGGAGGCTTCCGAGGGCTGTCCCGGCTGCTGGATGTATGTCTATCTCCTCCAGCTCATAGAACAGGTTAACGGCCTCCCTCACCTCTCTGTTCGTGATGCCGTACATCTCCCCCTTAGTAGCCTTTAATGCGTCATAGACCCCTCCCCTCACCCCGTATGGGGGGTACCTGTTGGAGAGGACGCGGGCCTCTATCAGGTCGAGGACGTTCTCCGCCTTGGGCATGTCCAGCTCAGGTAGTATCACCCGTCTCCCAGCCTGCCATGCCTTAACCATCGGGGCGAAGGGCAAATTCTGGGACAGGTGCAGCCTCGGCAGTGAATCCCCGTAGCCCCCGTCCCCCAGGAGCCTCATCCCGGCCTCCCAGGCGGCGATGGCCCCCGTTCCTGTTCCGGCTGCCTGGAAGTAGTGATCAGGCATCTCTCCCATGGATTGAACGGCCTCCAGGAGGATGGTCCCCAGGCCGTCCCGCCGGGCTATGTTCCTGCAGCCGCCTTCGAAGGTGATGCCGTAGTGTATGCTCAGCTTGCTCGCGAAGGCTATGGCGTCGGAGTAGTCCCCTCCCTTCAGCACGATGGTCTTTATATTCGTCGTGTCCACCACGGGCATCCAGACGTCGAAGAGGCACTTCTTAGGGATAACCAGGACCAGCGGCAGGTTCTCCTCCGAGGCCAGGTATGCGAAGCTTCTGGCGGTGTTGCCAGCTGAGGCGATGACAAGGGTCTTCACCCCCCTCTCCTTCGCGTACTGCACGGTTACCGCGGCCTCCAGCTCTTTAAAGGTGCATGTCCTTAGGGTTACGCCTTTCTCCGGCCAGTACCCGTTGAAGGACACATATACGCTGTCCAGCCCCAGCTCTTTCTCAAGGCTGTCGCACCTGTAAGTCACGCTCCCTCCCCCATAGCTGCTTATGTCTCTGACGGGCAGCCAGTCATAGTAGCGCCATATCCCCGGGAACTCTCTCACCCTCAGCTTCTCTGATCTGTAGTAGCTCCTGGAGAGGGCGTCGTGGAAGGCGCAGCTCGGGGAGAATTCTCTCTGCCTGAGCTCGGTGTCGCACTCCGAGCACCTGATAACGAATTCGCCCATACCCCCATAATCTTAATTTAACAGCTAAGAACTTTTTTCTACAAAGGTCTTCTCCCTGAGCCTTTGATAAACCTCCTCCGCCAGGGGCTTCAGGTTAGCGGTGTCAGCCCTGTTATAATCCAGGAGAGTCGTGAGGGCCTCCCGGTCGCCGTGCCTCCTCCAGCGCCTCCAGAGCCTGACAGCCTCCAATCCGTCCATCTCCTGGATGCTCTCATCCCGCTCAATGCCCAGCTCTTTCTCCACGGTCTTAAGGCCTCCCCTCAGCCCCGCCCGTCTCCCCGCGAAGCACAGGTCGATGTGGGGGATGTCGAGCCTCAGTCCTGGAAACTTCCTCTGGAGGAAAGGGAGGTCGAAGACCGCCCCGTAGAAAGTGATCAGGAGCCCGTACCTGGACAGCTCCTCTGCAAGGGCCTCCTGGGTCAGGTCTATTCCTTTCACAAGGGTCTTCACCCTCTCTCCGTCCGAGACCCCCACCACCGTGACCTCGCTCTCCCCGGGGCTGAGACCCGTGGTCTCTATGTCCAGGAAGCACGCCCTGTCCCTGAACTCGTGGTAAAGCCTCCAGGCATCCCTGGGCTTCAGTTTCTCTCGGAAATAAGTCGTGAGGCCCCTGTTTAGGCACGTGCTCGCCTCCTCCAGGCTCTGGTCGTACCGCCTCTTCACCTCTCTGGAGAATCCCCTCACCCTCTCTCGTTCCAGGAAGTCCTCCCAGCACAGAAGGCCCTGCCTCCAGAGCCGCTCCTCTATGCGGTATCCAACACCATCTAGGAGAACAAAGCTGTTTCGGAGCATGGCCTCAAACTGCCCCAGAATTAAACGTTATCCTCTCTCCCCCCGTATCTATAGCTGTAGAGAGCCCGCATCTCCTCTATCACGTCAGGGGGTGCCTGGACAACATGATAATATGACCGTCCTCTACTTCCCTGCCTTGACAGCAGCATAAAGCCCCTCTCCAGGAGCCACAGCCTGAACCTATCCAGATCGCTGTCCCTGTATATGAGGCCCCTCCATTTCCCGTTTCCATCCGTGAGGACCCCTGAGTGTTCCTCCAGGATCTTCCTGTATCGCTTCACGTTCCTCTTCCTCAGGCCCTCCAGCTGCCTGAGGTTGAAGATTCTCCTTATGCCTTTCCTCGTTAAAAGCTTCTGAAGGGTGCTCTTGGCTATGCCCGTATCTCGGGATATCTCTCCCAGGCCGAAGTAGGGGCGGCGCATCAGAACCCCGGCCACTGTCAGCATGTCGGCCTCGAAGGGGGATATGTCGTCTTTGTAGACTTTTCCGTGCCTGGGCGGCTGACCCTTCAATCGCTCCTCTGCCAGGAGCATGAAGAGGGGCTTCATGGATAGAAATCATCACCCAGGGAAGATAAAACTTTTCCCGCGCTCTTAGGCAAATGGTTTCTAGGGGGATGCCACCAGGTACCTAAATGAACCAAGAAACCGTTAAGATCCATGACCTCCCCCTCGAGGACAGGCCCAGGGAGAGGCTGATGAAGCTGGGCCCGGAGCATCTCAGCACCGCAGAGCTCATAGCCATCATACTGAGAACCGGGACCATCGGTGAGAACGTCTCTGTTGTGGCGGGCAGGCTCCTCAAGAAATTTGGGTTGAAAGGGCTCTCCACCGCCTCTCTGCAGGAGCTGATGATGGTTCAGGGGGTAAAGGAGGTGAAGGCCGGC
>JALUUU010000201.1 GCA_027021185.1 archaeon
ACAACCATGGCAATAACGAAATTCCTTGTTGACCGTCGGCTGAACCCGAGATTTCCGGATTCATCGAAATAAACATAAACCATGCTCTAAACTATGATTAAAGCCTTAAAAACCTCACCCGCTAGAACCATGGAACGTATCTGTCATACTCTTTCTTCAGCAGCTCCTTGTTGATGTGGACATAAATCATCGTGATGGAGATGCTTCTATGCCTCAACTGCTTCTGCACAAAGCTGACATCGCAGCCATTAGCAACGAGCAGGGACGCTAGAGCATGCCGTAGCACGTGAGGAGTAACCTTCCCCTCAAGGCCTGCCTTCTTCGCGGCCCGCTTCACCGCCTTCCGAACAGCTCCATAGGACAGCATCCCGTCTTTGCCATTGAAGAGATAAGGCCCTCTCTCGTCCCTCATCCTGAGCCAGGCCCTCAGATCCCCGGCGCATCCACCGGAGATAACGACATAATCCTCTATCCTGTTCTTGGAGTCACGGATCCTGACCAGCCTCTTCTCCAGGTCAACATCCCCCACACGTAATTTCCTCAGCTCCCTTGATCTAAGACCACCAAAGAACAACAGGGACATGATGGCCCTGTCCCTAACGTCCCCTGTGGAATTCAGCAACCTATCGACCTCCCCAGCGCTAAGAACCCTCGGCATCCTCCTAACCGGGGGTATGCGCCTTATCTTGATCTTCCTCCCCCGCATCTCGAGGTAATGCTGCAGGCCATACATCACCTGATTAATATGAGAAGCAGAATAACCCGCCTTGATCAGGCTGTCCTTATACCGCTGGATGTCCCTCAGCGATGGATCAGTGCCTATGTCCCGGAGGGCCTTCCTAACCCCGCCTAACATACCTGGAAACAGTGGTCTCGCGCTGATTCTTCACTGAGCGCAGAAAACCAGCGAAGGCCTCCTCGTCGAATATACAGTTATGTTTTAACTTATTCCAAGAATCCTTGCTCTTCTTACAAGAATGTTTACGGGTCTCGGCGAATGGGCCCGAAAGCCCTGCGCACCGGGACCGACGCTGAGAAGAGCCAGGGGCCGGATTTGAACCGGCGTAAAGCGGATCTGCAGTCCGCCGCCTCACCACTAGACTACCCTGGCCTGCACCCGTGGGAATGTAAAGTACCCTAAGCAAAGTTTTTCATATGGCGTATATAAGCCCTTCCCTAAATCCTATCTGCAGGATTATGGCGGTGCCCAGGGCTATGCTGAGGAATCCGGCGGTGAGCCTAAGCCTGTAGTTGAAGACCTCGAATTTCTCCGCTGATACTGTGAAGGGAATGCTTATCAATGTGCTTATGGCGGTCATGCCCATGATGGAGCCCAACCCGAAGACCAGGATATACAGGACTCCTTGGAACAGTGATCCCACGGTTGTGAGCACCAGGAGCATGAGGGCGGCGCTTCCCGCTAGGCCGTGGACCATGCCCACGAGGAAGGTCTTGTGCTCGGCCTTTAAGTGGTGGTGGGAGTGGTCAGGGGCCTCTTTGTGGGAGTGGATGTGGATGTGGGGACGGTCTTCGTCTTCCCTGCCATGGGTGTGGCGGTGGAGGTGGATCTTGTCCATTAGGAACTCCTTGGTCACCGATACCCCCAGGAGGACGAGGACTATTCCCACGGCGAACTCCATAGACAGGGCCACCTTGGGGGGGATAGTTAGCTTCAGGATGAGAACCACAAGTCCCACGAGGAGTAGGGTGGATGTGTGGCCAAGGCCCCAGAATGTTCCCAGGAGAGAGGCCTTGAGGAGGCTCTTGTTTTTACTGATTAGAGTGGACACTGCCACAACGTGATCAGCGTCAAGGGCGTGACGCATCCCCAGAACGAATCCGAGGAACAGGATGGCGGCGGCTCCAGCTTCCAAGCTAACCCTCCTCAGTGCTACTATTTTTATAAAAGTAGTACTATATAAATTTTGCCTTATGCATAAATGTTTCCCTTAAGTAACCTAGAGTTCCTCAGCCAGTCCAGTTATCACGAGGCTGCCGTGCTTAACCCCCTTGGAGCTCAGAAGCTCTTCAGAGATCTTTTTAACCACCTCGGCCCTTCCCCTCAACACCAGGACCTCCATGCAGCTCCTGCCGCTCAGGTGGACGTGCATGCTTGAAACCATATGCCCCGCGTAGTGGTGCTGCAGATCGGTGAGCTTGTCGGTGACGCCCCTAACGTCGTGGTCGTACACAAGGGTGAGGCTGGCCACCACCTCTTCCCCCCTCTCCCACTTCTCCTCCACTATTTTATCTCGAATCAGGTCCCGTATGGCCTCTGAGCGGCTGCCGTAGCCCTTCTCTTTGATGATCTTGTTGAACTTCTCAAGGAGCTCGGGCTCTAGGGAGATGCTGAACCGGGATACCTTGCCCATGACCGCCACCTGCTAGCGCCCGTAGAAGTCCTCCACCCTGACGGTGTCCCTGGGATGGGGCGTGGAGTACTCGAAGATCTTGAGGTTCTCCGTTGCTACGATGGAGTGCACCCGTCCAGGCTCGATCCTTATCACCCCTCCCTCAGCTGCGGTCTCCCTCTTCTTTTCTTTGGGGAAGTCTATGAATCCCTCTCCCTCCATGACGTGCATGCTCTCGTCCTTGCTCGGGTGGTAGTGGACGGAGGTTGAGAATCCTTTCTTGATGTAGAGCTCCTTGACGAGATATTTGTCGTTGTTGACTATGGTCTTCTCGTAGCCCCACGGCTTCTCGACTCTGCTTTGGAATTCCTTCCTCACCGCCTTCAGGTCCTTGATTCCGTCCACGCTGCGCCAGAAACAGGGCTCGTAGTATATCCCCGCCTTTCGCTCCTCCACCAGCACAGGGAACACCGTGTACTCTATGTCTTTCCTGTCGTATTCCCTGTCGAAGTAGGGAAAGGCCTCCTTCTTTATGTAGTATATCCCCGCGTTTATGTAGTGGTCCAGGACAGGCTTCTCCCTGAAAGAGACTATCTTCCTGTCGGAGAACTCGATTATCCCGTAGGGGCTCTGCATCTTGGTCACGACTATGGTGATGAGGTCGTCGGTTCTCTGGGCCACGCGGATGAGGTTTTTTATGTTCACGTCCGTCACCACGTCGCCGTTCCTCACCACGGCGTCTGAGTTTATCCTCTTAAGAGCGTTGTTCAACGCCCACAGAGTTCCCATGGGCTTCTCCTCCACCAGGTAGTGGATCTTCAATCCGTTCCAGTGGTCGCCGAAGCGCTCCATGATCTGGTCCCCGAGGTAGCCCACCAGGAGGTATGCCTCGTCTATGCCCGCATAACGCAGGTCTGTGAGCTGCTTGTCCAGGATGGTGAACCCGTCTCTAAGCTCAAGGAGGGGCTTCGGTGTGGTGCTGGTTAAGGGCAGGAGGCGCTTGCCGTAACCCCCAGCGAATATTATCCCGACTACCATGCCGCCACCACCTCACTTCTCTCTGAACTTGTCTATGAGTTTGCGCTCCTTCTTCTTGTCCCTGAAGACAGAGGACAGGCTGAGGAGGTAGCGCCCCTCTTCCCCGGCAACGATGATGGGCTCCTGCTTGAGAAGGGAGTCGAGATCGATGTCGTAGACGCCGTTTTTGACGCGGATGTTCCATATGTCGAACTCGTCCACCTCCCTGGCGCCCTCCTCCATGAGTCTGTCGGCCTCGTCGTCGCTTATGGGGCGGAGGTACGCGAAGAGGCGGTTTCCGCACTCGCAGCCCTTCAGGACCGCTTCCGAGCCTTTTTCGTAGACTTTCCCGCACCGCGTGCACTTGTGCGGCGTTTTTTTCCACCTCCTCTTGCGAGCATTGAAAGATAATTGGGCTCCTTCTTTATCGCCTCCACCATCCTCGTGGGGCCCACAATGGTTAATCCAGGCCTTCTGCCAGAGATGTAGCTGGCTATCTTGTCCCTAAGGGTCCTGGCCCTGTGGTCCAGGCGGTAGAACTCTATCCCGTGAAAGTCTTTGGCGTCGATCTCCCTCATGGTGGCCTCTATGAGCTCTGTCTCCTCCTCGGGGCTGAGACCTTCTTCAAGGACGACGATGACGTTCTTCTTTATTCTTTCGAGGATGAATGCCACTTTCTCCACAGAGGCCTTAGAGGCAAGGGATTCCGATGAAACGAAGTCTAGCTGTACTTCCATCTGCTGCCTCCTAGGTAAGGTGCTCCTGGATCGCCTCATAGAGCTTATCAATATTCTCCCCCGTGGCCGCGGATATGGGGACGACCACGTGCTGGGGGAAGGCGTTCTCGATGCTGCTGGGCGAGGACTCCGGCAGGTCTATCTTGTTGGCCACGATAATCGTGGGTATCCCCCTGGCCTCCAAGTTGCCTATTATGGTGACGTTTACCTGGGTGTAGGGATCCTCGGCGGAGTCCATGACCACGAGGACCGCGTCCACATTGTCCAGCCACTTTATGGCCTCAATAACGCCCTTGGTGGCTTCCTTGGCCCTTTCCCTGGCGTCGTCATCGCCGAGGCCGTAGTCCCTGAAGTGCTTATAGTCCACCTGGGTCGCTATACCCGGCATGTCCACGATGTTCATCTTGAGCTCGCCGTTGTTGGTCTTGACCACGATGTTCTCCACCTTCTGGACATGCCTGGTCTCGTGGGGGATCTCAGAAACAGTACCAACCTCCTTTCCCAGCCAGTCCAGGGATATCCTGTTGGCGAGGGTCGTTTTTCCGGCATTGACCGCGCCGTAGAAGCCCAGCTGTATCTGCTTCTTCCTCTTGAAAATCCGCAGGATCTTGGCGTAGTACTTCTTGAGCTTGTCTAGCATGCCACATATTATCTGAAAAAGGTGCCCATATAAAATTTTGCTTGCGCTACAGGTATTTCCGCAACAATAAAGTGGAGGAGACCCCTGCCAGGGCGAAGCTCAGGGAGGTGGCGTAGGCTGCACCCATTATCCCCATGGCCGGAATCAGGATGACGTTCAGGATCACATCTGCCACGGCTGCGGCGGCCATGATTTTCATTGGGGTGCCCGGATGTCCGACGCCCTGGAAGACCGCGGAGTTGATGGTGAAAATTCCAAGGAACGTCGAGCCCACTAGGAGGACCTTGAAGGGCTCCACCGCTCCGGCGTAGCCCTCCCCTGGGAATAGGAGGGAGATTATGTCCTCTGCGAATAGGATGCTTAGGAGCACCACCGGTATGAGGCCGCCGGCTGAGAGCAGGTAGGTCCTCTGAAGATGGGCCCTTACCTCGGGGACGCTGCGCTCTGCCTTGAGCTCTGAAATCGAGGGGAGGAGGACGGCGTATAGGGCGGAGGTGAAGGCGAGGATGAGCCTTGATGTTGGGGATGCCGCCGAATACACCCCCACATCGAAGGGGGAGAGATAGTAGCCTATGAGGAGGATGTCGGCATACGCCAGGGCAAAGGTGGCCATGGAGGTGGTGGATATGGGCAGGGAAAAGAGGAAGACTTTTTTGAATTCCCGAAACTTGACCGAGTACTTGCCTACGGAGAGCCGCTTCAGAAAAACGAGGGCCAATGGGATGGCGGCCAGGAAGCCCAGGGTGGAGCCCATGATGGCGCCTACGGCTCCCATGCCCATAAACACCAGGGCTAGGGCGAATAGTATCCTCATGGCCTGCTGGACGAGAAGGGTCCATGCCATGAATCCGAACATTTTGTATCCCTGAAAAGCCCCTGTCAGGGACGCGGTCACGGCTCCCAGGGGGAAGGCCAGGGAGGATATTTTAATGAGTTCCGTTAGATCCGGGTTGCCGTAGACCTTTGTTGCCACGGCTTCCGCGGCGAGGTAGAAAACAGCCCCCATGGCTGCGCCGGCTAAGCCGTAGTACACGAGGCACGAGGAAACGAGGCCTTTCCTGCGCTCTTTGGCGACGAACCTGGCGACGCTGGGTGCTATCCCCGTGGACGCCAAGAGGACGATGAGGTACTGCAGGGGCAGGGCCAGGTTGAGGAGGCCGAACTCCGAGGGTGCCAAGAATCTTCCCATGAGGATCCTGTAAAAGTATCCCAGGAACCTTATCCCCATGTTGCTCATGGTCAGTAATAAGCCCCCCCTCAGAATCTTGTCCATAGGCGATAGGAGGCTGGGGCAGGATAAAAACTTTTTCCGGCGAAAAGTTTAAGTTAGAACCGTGTAGGTGTACATAAGGGATTTTCGTGCCTAGAGAAGACATTTACAGAAGAGCAGAGCGGCTGAAGACCGTGCCCCTGCTGGTGGGGATATTTCTCATAGGCTTCGGGGTGGTTTATATATCCCACGGCCCGAGGCTCAGCGACCCCGACGCGTGGTTCCAGTACAGGATGGCCCTCTACGTCATCGAGGATGGGGGTATACCAGATGTCTACCCCTTGGCTTACTACCCTGAGGGCAGAAAACCATGGGTCCAGGATACCCTCGTCCTTCCCTACTTCTTTGCCTACACGTATAAGCTTGTAGCGCCCTTAGGGGTCTCCACCATGGGATGGGCCATGATGTTTCCAGGGATCTTCGGGGGAGGCTTTGCGGCGGTGTTTCTGTACTTCGCCGTGAAGGAGCTCTTCGGGGCCAGGGTTGGTTTGCTGTCGGCTGTGATTTATGCCTTCATTCCCCTCAACCTGACGAGGGTATACGCCGGCACCATTGACAAGGAAGTCCTTTACGGGTTTTTCGTGTTCCCCTCCCTCTACTTTTTCCTCAGAGCCTGGAAAAATGGGATCTCCTTTCAGAACCCGAGGTCCCTTGCCTTTCCTGTCTTGAGCGGAGTCTTCTACGGCCTCGCCTACGCCAACTGGACGGGGGGGTCGTACATAGCGCTTGTCCTCGCTCTGGCCGTAGTCGTTTATTCATTTTTCAAGGTAGACAAAGAGCTTTTTAAGGCACTCCTCATAGTGGGCCTAACGGGGCCCCTGGTGATGGAGCTGCTACAACCCCCTAAGTACTCCCTCACGTACTTCACCCACAGCCTGCCAGTTATTGCCCCTATAGCAGTGTCTTTTCTCCCGCTCTTCTCCATTCAGGTCACAGACCTCGTTAGGAAAAAACACAAGCGGGATGTCCACTTCCTAGGGGTGATGGGGGCCACCGTCGGCGGGTTTGCAGGGTTAATGTTCCTGATAGGCAAGGGCAAACTCGTCCTCCATTATGTAAACGCCGTGAAAGAGCTTATCACCCTCGGCAGGGGGGTTCAGCAGGCCTTCTATATGTCCACCGTGTCAGAGTCTCAGCCCTCCACCTTATTCGGACCCGGTAAGACGGTGGCTGAGAAAATCTCCCACGGCGACTTTTACTTCAACCTCCACCTCATCCTCCTCATCCTTCCTATAAGCCTAGTCGTCCTCATAGTCCTGTTCAGGAAGGGCAGGGAGTTCCCCCACCTCTTCACCCTGGCCTGGGTCATAAGTGGGTTTATAGCTGCCCTCCAGGGGAAGCGCCTCATGTTTTTCCTGGCGCCGTCCGCCGCCGTGGCCACGGGTGTCTTGTTCGTCTAT
>JALUUU010000202.1 GCA_027021185.1 archaeon
ATGGGCACAATAATGGTCCTGCCGGTCTTTCGGTCAAAAATTCTCTCCATCCTGACTTTCTTGCCTATCTCACTCATCTCACTTCACCCTGCTAAATGTTACCATGATACAGCATAGCAAACCTCTATATAAAGGTTGCGGTGGCTCTCTCTGTCTGTAGTTCCTCACCACATATTGGACACTTTTCATAAGGGGTGGGCCATGTATTTATTAATGGTGAGGCAGTTTGGATAGGGACATAGACAGGCTCAGGCGTTGGTGTGTTAGGAGGAAGATGGAGGGCTGGAAGGTCTCGACGATATGCAGACATGCCCGGATACCACGGGCCACATTCTATTTCTGGTGGAGTAAATACCGGGACGGCGGCATGCCAAACCTGGATTCCGGGTCAAGGAGACCGAAGACCATCCATAGGACCCGGAAAAGCATTGTGCGTCGCATCGTGGAGCTGCGCAGGGAAACGGGCTGGAATGAGGAAGGCCATCGCTGCAAAGCTGGCGTTAGAGGGCGTTGAGGTGGGCCACAGCACGGTCTACCGCGTCCTGGCGAAGCAATTGGCTTGATCAATCACATGGGATAAGCCGAGGAAGCAGCGCACCTACAGGCACTGAAATCTAGGAGGAGGCCGTACCCGCTGTGGGAGGTCGATCTGTGCATCTATGATAGGCGCTGGTTAGCAGCATTCCTGGATGACCGCTCCAGGTTTGCCGTGGCCCTGGAGCTCTTCAAGCATGCCACAACCCGTAACATCCTGGGGTTGCTTGAGTCCGCCATCGATGAGCATGGCTGGCTCCGGGAGGTCCTCACTGATCATGGCACCCAGTTCTATGCAAGCAGAGGCGGGAAATCCGGGTTCACCAGGTTCTGCGAGGAGAACAACATTAGGCACATCTATGGCGGGATCGGTAAGCCAACGTTCCTGGGCAAGGTCGAGCGATTCAACCGCATCTTCAAAGAACTCTTCCCCAGGTTTAACTGCCTAGAGGTTTTTACTGATCACTACAACTTTGAGAAACCCTACAGAGGACTAAACTATGCAACATCGGCAAGCATAGCATATATCTCAGATAAACGTCCAACATGTCATAAGGAACTACAAGTAGCAAGTCCTGGCACAAATTTGAATTAAGAGACTTCGAGGACATGCTCTATGAGGTCTTTACTACGCATACAGCTCTGAGAATAAGGTAGGGGTGCCTCCAGAAACCCCAGTACCTATCTAGCGTCCGAAGAAGGGGATCTGCGGCCCTATCTTCGTTTTAATGCTGTCCGTCATTCCCCTATTACCAAGGTCGAGAAAGCTCTTTCGCAGGTGGACATAGGCTCATAGCACGCCCGCCTTGACGTACATAGCCAGCCCCGTGAGCACGGCCAGGGTATAGGAGGTCACTCCTAGGGCACCGAGGACCATATGAACTATCTCTTTCCTGCCTATCTTCTCTGTGAAGATGCTGTTTCTGAGGGCGAAGCCGTAGATAAGGGTTATAGTTAGCAGCACTGAAGCGGCGGCTATGGAGGCCGTGTGGAGAGAAAGCAATCCCGTGGCGGCGAAGGCCTCTCTTCCCCCGGCCAGCTCCAACGCTATTCGTCTCTCATAGCCGTAGTACAGGGCCATGGCGAACAGGAAAATGAAATAGGCAGGGTATACTAAGAGGATGTGTCTGGATTTTTCGCCGTGGGGTAGGGATTTAGCTCTCCTATACCCGGCGGCAACCCCTGCTATGAATAAAACGAGGCCAAAGGAGAGGATATAGGGATGATAGAGCATAATAATTTTATTACTATCTCACTTGTATTTTTTTATTGCCTGTTTTTCTTGGCCGAGTGGTTGCTTATAGGCGCTCCCCAAACCTTGGAGTTTGGTATAGTTACTATGTCTCCATCCTCGGTTTCAATTATCGTGGCTATTATGTTTATCTCCATGACCTTGCCCTTCACCTTGGCAGCAGAAATCTTATCCCCTACACTGAAGGGCCGATAAAAAATAAGGAGCATGCCCGCGGCAAAGTTTGAGAGGGTGTCTTTCACGGCAAAGCCGATGATAAAACCTGCGATTCCTATTCCCGCGATGATGGGCTGCACATCGAGACCCATGGTGCTGAGGGCCGTCACTAGGGCGAAGGCATAGATGGCGTACTTAATGCCTCTTCTGATGAACCGTTCAATGGTTACGTCTATCTTTGCCCGATCAAGGCTCCTCTCCAGTATGCTGTCGGCCAGCCTGACGCCGATAGAACCAGCGATGATAATTCCTATCGCAGCGGCGATCTTTGTCCCGTAAATAATCAGGAAATCTAATTGAGTTGCCATCTCTATACTATAGGGTACTCTTTTTCAAATCATATATACCTATTCTTTTTTACTCCACCAGGGCGTGGAAGGGTTTTCGTCGATGTAAAGGGCGAGCCATTCATCCTCGCCGGAGGATATAACGTAGAGCCGTATGAAAATCGCCGTAGTTGTTGAGTAGTCATAGACCTCGATGTAGGTGCCTCTTTCCACCGTGAACTGCTTCACGCCGCAGTCGACAATATCTCCTGCCTCGATGCGGCACGTAATCTTCTCCCCATTTCGCAGTATAGGTTTGAGGCCCCCGTTAACATGCTCCAGGACTAGGGAGTACATTACCGCGGGGAACCTTGCGGCTCCGGTGACGTACCGTCCTTTTCTTCTTATGCTGCAGAACTCGGATTCAGCTTCCAGTCCAGCCAGCAGTTCATCGGTGAAGGACATTATTTGTAGACGTTTTCTTCCTGCGGGAAATTGCCCTGCTTAACGTCCTGCCTAAAGCTGATGAGGGCGTTTCTTATGTCGTCTCTCAATCTAAGGTACTGCTTGGCGAATTTGGGAACGTACCTGTCAAAGAGGCCTAGAAGGTCATGTATAACTAGGATCTGGCCGTCGCAGTATCTTCCGGCACCTATCCCTATGGTGGGTATCTTTATGCTGTTGGTTATCTCTTCCCCCAGGGACTCCGGGACACACTCCAGAACCAAAGAAAAGACCCCGGCTTTTTCCAGGGCCAGGGCCTCACCGATAATCCGTTCAGCTTCTCCCTTTTCTTTTCCCTGCACCCTGTAGTCGGTTATGCTCTGGGGGGTGAGGCCTATATGGCCCATAACAGGTATCCCTTCCTTCACAAGGGCCTCCACCACGTCTGTCTTGGGTCCCTCAACCTTCACCCCTTGGGCCCCTGCGTCCATAAACCTTTTGGCGTTGTAGACGGCGTCCGAGATGGTGTTGTATGTGTCCACGGGCATGTCACCTATTATGAGGGTCTCAGTGGCACCTCTTGCCACGGCTCTGGTGTGGTGAAGCATGTCCTCCATGGTGACGTCCAGGGGGGAGTCGTAGCCGAGGACAACAACCCCAAGTGAGTCCCCAACCAGGATAAAATCCAGGCCTGCCTCCTCAACGAGCTTGGCCATGGGATAGTCGTAGGCCGTAAGGGCGGCTATTTTCTCATTCCCTTTTTTCTCCATCAGCCTTTTCACTCTGATGTTCAAGAATCACTACCTCCGTGTCCCCTCTTTCAGATCCTTGGAGAGGCGTCTCAGATCTTCCTCGGCCTGAGGGCCTTTCTGCTCAATGTGCTTGACGAAGGCGCTTCCAACAACAACTCCCGCCGCGCCCGCATCTATTATGGCCTTTACGTGTTCTCTCTTTGATATGCCGAAGCCTACTGCAAGGGGGAGGTCTTTTACATGCTTAAGTGCCCAGCGGGTTTTTTCAATGGTCTCCTGCTGAAGCTTATCCCTGGCGCCTGTGGTCCCGAGGAGTGAAACCAGATAGAGAAAGCCTCTGGCTCTTTTCAATATTTTTTTGAGCCTCTGCCTTGTTGTGGTGGGGGCTATTAGGAAAATGGGGTCTACGCCGTACTTATCGCAGTATCGAAGCACTTCTTGGGCTTCCTCAATAGGCAGGTCAGAGATAAGGATTCCCTCCACGCCAACGTCTCTGCATCTCTTGATGAACCTCTCCTCCCCATACTGCAGAACGATGTTGTAGTAGGTCATAAACACGAAGGGGGTGGTTATCCCTCGGTTCCTGAGTCTCTCCACGATCTCAAAGGCCGCATCAGTGTTCATTCCCGCCTTCAGGGCCCTGTCTATCGCCGCCTGAATCGTGGGGCCATCGGCTATTGGGTCGCTGAAGGGAACCCCCAGCTCAAGGATATCCACATTCTCGCATAAGGCAGCGGCAAGCCTCTCTGACGCCTCAATGCTTGGGTCTCCCAGGGTGAGATAGCCGATGAGAGCGCCTTCCCCTTTCTCTTTAAGCTCGTGAAAAGTTTTTTCAAGCCTCGAGGCCACGAGGCGTTGACGGGCCTTCATAAGAGAAAGCTTTATCCCACGGATTTTTATATCTTTACCCATGAAGGGAAAGGCAGCGATTAACCGAGAGCTTTGCATGGCGTGTGGAGGCTGCGTTGGTGTCTGCCCCTTCACCGCCCTGGAACTTGAGAATGGGAACAAGCTCGACCTCGACGGAGAGAGCTGCACTGGCTGCGGAATCTGTGAAAGATTCTGCCCGGTTGGAGCGATAAAGGTGGTTTGAATGGGATACGACGTTGTGGTCATAGGTGCTGGTCCAGGAGGCTCTAATGCCGCCAGGACAGCTGCAGAGGAAGGTCTAGACGTACTTCTAATCGAGAAAAGGCAGGAGATAGGGGCCCCGAAACGCTGTGGAGAGGGGCTCTCTGTCGGTGGAATAAAAAATCTGGGCTTAACCCCGGATCCAAGATGGGCCATAAACGAGATCCGTGGGGCAAGTGTGTACGCACCCAATGGAAAGCGCATCTCTGTTAGATACCCTGAAACCATTGGCTATGTCCTGGAGAGGAAGATTTTCGACAAGCATCTTGCCATGAATGCCGCTAGAGCGGGGGCCAAGGTATTGGCACGGACTGTTGCCACGGGATTGATAATGGAAAACGGATTCGTAAAAGGGGTCAGATACAGCCGCTTTGGAGAGGAAATTGAAACAGAGGCGAAGATAGTTGTGGCCGCGGACGGCGTGGAGTCCAAGGTGGCTCGATGGGCAGGTATTAACACGACTAATAAGCTCATGGATATTGACGCTGGCTTCCAGTATGAGATGGTCGTCGACCTGGAGGAGCCAGACATGTTGGAGCTTTACTTCGGGGCCAAGATAGCTCCGAGGGGATACGTTTGGATTTTTCCAAAGGGTGAAGACGTGGCCAACGTGGGGATTGGTATAGGTGGAAAAGAGCAGGGAGTGGCTAAGAAGTACCTCGATGCCTTCATTGAGTCAAGGCCTGACCTGAAGAGAGGAAGCATCCTAGAGGTTAATGCCGGCGGCATACCCGTGGGTGACCCTGTTGACAAACTCGCCACCAATGGGTTGATGATCGTCGGAGACGCGGCTCATCAGGTAAACGCTATTCATGGGGGAGGAATCCATGAGGCCAGCGTTGCTGGAATGATAGCGGGTAAGGTGGCTGCCGAGGCTATCCAGGAAGGAGACGTCTCAGAGGCGAGGCTGATGGAGTACGAACATTTGTGGCGGGAGAAGAGAGGTAAAATACTTCATAAAATCGTCAAGCTCCGCCAAGCCATTGAGAAACTCAGCGACGACGACCTGAACATGCTGGCGGAGAAACTCACGGGACAGGACCTCGTGGACTTCGCCAATGGAAAAAACTTCATGAAGCTGGCGAAGATAATGATGAGGCGTCCCCGTCTCGTTAGTATCGCTAAGGGGCTGCTATAATTTCCTATAGCTGTACCCCTTCTTTTTTTGCAACGGCCTCAACGTCTTTGTCTCCCCTCCCTGAGAGATTGATTATCACGATGTCTTCTTTACTAAAGCGTTCTTTATTTTTCAGAACCCATGCCACGGCGTGGGCCGACTCCAGGGCAGGAATGATGCCCTCTTTCTCCGATAGGACATGGAAGGCGTTAAGGGCTTCTTCATCTGTGGCGTAATAGTACTCAGCTCTCTTATAATCCCTGAGCATGGAGTGTTCAGGGCCGACAGCAGGATAGTCGAGGCCCGCGCTTATGCTGTGGGTGGGAAGGATCTGTCCGTATTTATCCTGGAGGACATGGGTGAATGTGCCGTGGAGCACGCCCTTTCTCCCTGAGGCGAATCTCGCGGCATGCTTCCCTGTGGATATCCCTTCACCCCCTGCCTCCACGCCTATGAGGCCGACATCCTCGTCTCCTAAGAATGCGTGGAAAATCCCCATGGCGTTGCTCCCGCCTCCAACGCATGCCACGATGGCGGTGGGGAGCCTTTTCTCTTTTTTGAGGATCTGCCCCCTGGCCTCCTCTCCTATGATCTTCTGGAAATCCCGCACCATCATTGGATATGGATGAGGTCCGAGGACGGAGCCGAATATATAGTTAGTGTCTCGAACATTAGCGAGCCAGTAGCGGAAGGCGTCGTTGATGGCGTCCTTAAGGGTTCGCTGACCAGTCTTGACAGGTATTACCTCAGCCCCTAAAAGGCGCATTCTGTAGACATTGATGCGCTGCCTCTCGATATCCTCGGTGCCCATGAATATCTTGCATTCCAACCCCAGGGCGGCAGCGGCTGTGGCTGTGGCGACTCCGTGCTGTCCCGCCCCGGTTTCGGCGATAACCTTCTTTTTGCCCATCCTTCTGGCAAGGAGGGCTTGACCCAGGGTGTTGTTTATCTTGTGGGCGCCGGTGTGGGCCAGGTCCTCTCGTTTAAGATACAGCTTGAAGCCCAGCTCTTTGCTGAGGTTGTGGCACAGCGTCAGGGGCGTGGGTCTTCCGGCGTACTCCGTGAGGTAATAGCTCAGCTCTCTCTGGAAGTTGTCATCCTTCCTGTATTTGAAATAGGCTTTTTTAAGCTCTCCAACGGCCGGGACCAGGACCTCAGGGATATATCCTCCACCATACTCTCCATATCTTCCTCGCTCGTCTGGAAAGCCGTAATTTTTCATTCTGACCAAGGGTTTATTAGTCTGGGCTACTTAAAATTAATCATGGAGTTTTTCGAGGTCCTCAAAAGCAGGCACTCGGTGAGGTTTTACATCGATAAGCCCGTGGAGGAGGAAAAGCTGGAGAAAATTCTTTGGGCAGCTAACTCCGCTCCCTCAGCCGGTAACTTGCAGGCTTATGAGATTGTTGTGGTCAGAGATCCAGGGAGACGCAGGGCTCTCTCAGATGCGGCTTTGGGGCAGGAATTCATCGCTCAGGCTCCAGTTGTTCTGGTGTTTCTTATAAATCCCGGGAGGACAAAGTGGAGGTACGGTCTGAGAGGGGTGCACTTGTACTGTATCCAGGACGCCACGATAGCGGCGAGTTATGCTCAGCTGGCCGCAACAGCCCTCGGACTTGGAAGCGTATGGGTTGGAGCCTTCGACTCCTCAGCGGTGTCCGAGATCGTGGCAGCCAAGGGC
>JALUUU010000203.1 GCA_027021185.1 archaeon
TCAGAAGCCTTAAAGGCGGGGAAGACGAGCCCGTGGAGCACAACCCCATGCTGGGCTGGAGGGGCATAAGGAGGGGCCTTGACCAGGAGGAACTCCTCAGGGCCGAGTTCAAGGCCATAAAGAAACTCGTGGAGGAAGGCTACACCAACATAGGCACCATGATACCCCTCGTTATACGCCCAGAGGAGCTTAGGAGGGCTAAGGAGATCGCCTTGGAGGTCGGACTCAAGCCCCATGTGGACGTCAAGTTCGGCATAATGGTGGAGACCCCCGCCAGCGCCCTCATAATCGAGGACTTCATCCGTGAGGGGCTGGACTTCATCAGCTTCGGCACCAATGACCTCACCCAGTACACCCTGGCCATAGACAGGAACAACGAGAGGGTGGCCAAGCTCTTCAGCGAGAAACACGGCGCGGTTATGAAGCTGATTGAGATGGTGATAAAGAAGTGCCGCGAGGCAGGGGTGGAGACGAGCATCTGCGGTCAGGCGGGCTCTTACCCGGATGTTGTGGACAAGCTTGTTAGGTTCGGAATAACGAGCGTCTCGGCCAATCCCGACGCTGTTGAGCTGGTCAGGGAGACGGTGGCCAGGACGGAGAAGCGCCTTATCCTGGACAGAGCACGCTCAGGATAGGGCCTCTGCCTTCTCCAGTCCTGGCTCAACACCCTGCCCGATTACGTGGGCATCGAAAAAAGCAACCCCCTCCCCCTCGGTCCCATCCTTCTGGATGAAGCTGAACTTTACTGCCACTGTGTTAAGGACTATATCTATGGGGGTTCGCTTCTGAATCTTAACCTCGGTTATCTCGGCCTCCCGGCCGAATTTTTCCTTAAGCCAGGCCGCACACATGGATGCCAGTCTTATGTCCATCTCCACCACCTTCGGGGACGGGGGGTCGGTTTCCCCCCGCCTTCCTGGGTTGCCTTTCACCTCCTCTCTCCTTTTCGCCTCTTCGTCGAGGCTTGCCTTGGGCCCCCTCCAAGTAATTGTATATGTTTCTTAATAGCGCAGGTATCTACTTAATGATATTTTCTATATATTATTGGTATTTATTATTTTTTATTTGTTAAGTCCAATTTCCAGTGGAAAGAAACATATGCCTATAGCAACCTATATATAATAGATTGTTAAAAGCCATGTAATTGCACTGCACCCTGGAGGCGGGGCAATTGAAGAAGGAAGAAGTGGAGATCATTAAGCGCCTCATCGACAACCCCCGGGAGAGCTACTCCAAGATAGCTAAGGAGCTGGGCCTCTCCGCGGAGGGTGTGAGGCAGAAGGTTCTCAAGATGATAAGGGAGGGTTCCCTGAGGCTCTACTGCGTTCCCGACGGCAGGCACTTCTCTAAGAGGCGGATAACCCTGATCCTCACGATACCCATGAACAAGAAGATCGACATCCTGGAGCAGCTTAAGGAGATACCGAGTACTGTGGAGATACGCTCAGGGGTTCTCAGCAACACAGTCGTGATGGACATATCCACGAAGGACGTTGACAGGGACACCCACGAGCTTATGAAGCTCCTGGACGAGCTGGGGGTGGAGGTTAGAGAGGTCTTCGAGTCTGAGTGGGTGCACTTCGATTCCCGGAAAATGGTGGACTAGCCCGGTGCAGGTTATTAAGACCCCCCAAAGTTTTTAAAACCTTGAGGTTGTTTTTCGTATCCACAGATAAAAATATTCGCTGCCAGGTCTGGGAGATGGATGAGGACGGCATCCCCGAGAACGAAGTCATAAAGGAACTTGAGGCCAGGAGAAAGAAGGACCTCACTTACTCCGGTGGCCGGATTCTGAGCTCCATGTGCTCGTCTCCCCACCCCCTGGTGAAGAAGCTCTATCCAATGTTCCTGGAGACCAACCTCGGAGACCCGGGGCTGTTCAAGGGCACCCGGGAGCTGGAGGCCGAGGCGGTGAGGATCATAGGCTCTCTCATGGGCCACAGCGGGGCCAGGGGATTCATACTTAGTGGCGGCACAGAGGCCAATCTAACCGCTCTCTGGATAGCCCGGAACAGGATGCGGCGCCCATACCCGGAGGTTATAGTCCCGGAGAGCGCTCACTTCTCCCTCGATAAGGCCGCCGATCTTCTCGGCATAAAAGCTGTCAAGGCCCCCCTCCTCCCGGATCATTCCGTGGACTCTGAAAAGGTGGCGGAGCTCGTTACCGAGAACACCGTCGCCCTGGTGGGCATCGCCGGGAGTACTGAGTACGGGGCGGTTGACGACATAGAGGCCCTATCAGAGATAGCCCTGGAAGCAGGCCTGCATCTTCACGTGGACGCCGCCTTCGGCGGCTTCGTCCTGCCCTTCCTTAGAGACCTCGGCTATGATTCAAGGCCCTTCGACTTCTCGGTCCCCGGGGTTTCCTCCATAACAGTTGACCCCCATAAGATGGGCCTCGCTGCCATACCTGCGGGAGCCCTCCTTCTGCGCGAATCTGCCATGCTCAGGGCCATTGAGACACCCTCACCCTACCTAACCGAGAGAAAACAGCACACCATCACGGGCACCCGAAGCGGGGCTCCGGCATCCACTGTCTACGCCCTCCTCAGGCACATGGGCAGGAGGGGATACAGGAGAAACGTTGAGCGGTGTATGATGGTCACCCTCCACATGTATAACGAGCTCAGATCCATGGGCCTGCGCGTGGAGAAGCCCTGGATGAACGTCCTCGTCTTCAAAGACGAAGGGGGAAAGGTGAGGAAGGCCCTCATGGAGAAGGGCTGGGTTTTATCCAGGACCAGAAAGGGGGAGGCTAGGATCGTTGTAATGCCCCACGTAACAAGAGACACGGCCCAGGCCCTCATTAAGGATCTAAGGGATATACTGGGATGATGTTCCGCTACGACCTAGACGCGGTAGCCGCCACCATAAGGGAACGCGGATACAAAAGGGTTGCCCTGGAGCTGCCTGAGGGTCTCAGGGACAGGGCGGCCGATATAGTGGATGAGGTCAGCTCCAAAACAGGATGCGAGGTTTTCGTGTCCTGCGATCCATGCTACGGCGCCTGCGACATCAACGACGACGCCCTGGCCGCTCTCGGATGCGAGGCGATCTTCCACTTCGGCCACACCAGGATTTTAGCCCGGACCAAGGTTCCCGTGCATTATGTGGAGGTGCATATACCCTGGGATGTCGCTGATCTCCTGGGGAAGGGGGAGCACCTCCTCGATGAAAAAGTCGGCCTCGCCACGACGGCACAGCACCTCCACAGGCTGGAGGAGGTGAAGAAATACCTGGAAGAAAGGGGACACAGAGTATATATAGGAAAGGTAAAGGGCGTCCTCAAGCCGGGGCAGGTCCTGGGATGCAGCTTCGCCACCGCCAGGGCCGTTAAGGATAAAGTGGATGTATACGCCTACATAGGGGGAGGCAATTTCCATCCCCTGGGCATCGCCCTGGCCACGGGTAAGAAAACGCTGGCCTTCGATCCTGAGACGGGCACTGTAAGGGACATGGAGGAGATTAGGGACAGGGTCCTGCGCCAGAGGTTTGCAAGGATAGCTAAAGCTAGGGGGGCGAGGAAATTCGGGGTTGTTGTCGGGTTGAAGAAGGGGCAGAGGCGTCTAGGCCTTGCCCTCAGGCTCAGGGAAAAACTGAGGAAAAGAGGGATGAAGGCGTATCTCCTGGCTCTCCGGGAGGTCGTCCCCGATAACCTCTATCCCTTCAGGAAGCTGGACGCCCTTGTGAGCACCGCTTGCCCCAGGGTTGCCATAGACGACGCCGGGCGCTTTCCCATACCGATCCTCACACCCGAGGAGCTGGATATAGCCCTGGGGGAGCGTGACTGGGTTGAGTATGTCTTCGACGAGATGCCCTGGTCAGCCAGCCATCATCAGGAGGAAAGCCGTTAGGGTTGCGGCTCCCCAGATCTTTTTGTCCCAGGCTATGACCTTAGAGCCGTCGAGGGGTGGGAAGGGGATGAGGTTAAAGAGGGCGAGCCAGGTGTTGACAATGAAGCCTATCCTGCCCAGGATCCCCAGGGGGCCGCCCAGGAAGGTCAGGAGTAAAAACACCATGGCGAGGGCCAGGTTCGTGGCTGGTCCTGCGAGGGAGATTATCCCGTTCTCTCGCCTGGTTATGGGGATAAACCTGCTCTGGATGTACACCGCCCCAGGTGCGGCGAAGATGAATCCGAAGACCACAGCTAGGAAGAAGGCCATGATGAGGCCGGTCTCCCACATCCTGTACTCGGCCCAGCATCCGAATTTCTGGGCCACCGCCTTGTGGGCGAGCTCGTGGAACACGAAAGCCGCCCCGACGGCTATTAGCATGATAAGGAATATCATGAAAAAATTGGTTCCCCTGAATATGTGGCCCCCCCGCATTATCCAGGCGAAGATGAAGCCGATGACAAGGGCGGAAATAGCTAGTTCTTTGACTTCTTGCTGAGAGAAATTCATCCTCCATAGTATAGAATGTTAACCTCCGCCGGGAAAAATAAACCCCCATAGCTCTTTATTTCCCCTACGGTAACGGTGCCCCCCCATTCAACCTCGACGGCGTCCCCTATCTTCCCGTCTCCAAGAGAAATTCCTGGGAGCTTCTGTACATACGAACCCAGGGGCCCTTCTCTGTGCATGGCGACGAGGACGACGTCGCCTTTTCTGACGCCTCTCAGGGCTAGGTAGCTCCTGAAGATGGTGGGGGATAGCAGGGTGTAAACCAGGAGGAGGATGAGCTTTTCGAGGGTGCCCACTGGTAAGAGGGAGTACAGGATGAAGAGGGCGCCTACGCCTATTATGTAGAACTTGATGAATTTGAAGGTCCGCATCTTACCCGACCATGCTTTTTATCAATGGATAGATGATGGTGGGGAAGGAGATTATGGTGCCCAGGATGCTTCCTATGTTTGCAAGGGCGGCTACCATGAGCACCCTGAAGGCGCTGTTGCCCATGAGCTGCCTAGGGGTGCCCGCCTTGAACATCTCCGAGACGTCCTCCACCGTTACTTTTCTGGACCGCATCTCTGCGAACCCGGCGAACCATCCGGCTGCCAGGAAGGGATTGAGGGACGTGAGAGGGGATGCCAGGGTCCCGGCCAGGACGGCCGCGGGGCTTCCTCTGGCTATCAGGAGGGCTATGAAGGTTGGGACGGAGTGGTTGAGGATCCAGAGGCCCAGGGGCTCCTTCATGGCCAGTCCCTTCTGGAAGGCGAGGATGAACATGGAGATAATGAAGACGGGGATGGCGAACTTCAGCAGCCTGCCGAGGCTCAGCCTCTTCTCGGGAACCGCCGTGAGGTCGCCGATGGCTGGTAGTTTCTCGGGGTGGGAGATGTACTCAGAGATGCCCTTCTTGTGCCCCGCCCCCACCACCGCCAATACGTTGCTGAACTTTTTGTCCAGCTCTATCAGATGCCTGGCCATGTAGGCGTCCCGCTCCTTGACCAGTACCTCGTATATCCCGGGGGAGATGCTCTCAAGCTGCCGCAATACCTTGTCGAGGCCCGCATCCTCCTTGACCCTTTCAAGCTCTTCCTGGATATCCTCCCTTGAGGCACCCATGGATGTGAAGAGCTCCTTCAGAACCCTGAGCTTCTCCCAGAAGCCCATCCTGGAGAGGGCTCTCTTCAGGGTTATGCTGATGTCCCGGTCGACCAGGGCCACGGGAATGTTTCGCTCCCTGGCCAGCTCTATGGCCCTGCGCATCTCCCTCCCCGGCTTGGCGCCCACCTCCTTGCCCAGCTTGAGCTGGAGATAGGGCAGGAACACGCTTGCCAGGAGCATGGCGAACTCCTTGTTTTTGATCAGGTCCAGGACCGGCACCTTCCTGCCCTGAAGCATGCCCCTGTACCTGGCTTCACACAGCTCCACAGCCACGACGTCGGGCTCTAGGGTGCGGATCTTCTCCTCAACTTCCCTCAGGCTCTCCTCGCTTATGTGAGCCACGCCGACGAGGGTTATCATCTTACCACCTCATACTCCAGGATGAAGTCCTCCCCCAGGGGATAGCTCTTCTTAAGCCTCAGCCTAACTCCCTCGGATATGAGGTCGTAGCCCTCCCCCTCCACCAGGGTCACGGCATCCCTGCCTCCCACTATCCTTGGGGCTATAGCGACCCTTACCTCGTCCACCAGTCCCTCCTTGAGCATCCCCCAGTTCAGGGTGCCCCCGCCCTCCAGGAGGAGCTTCCATATCCCCCGGGCGTAGAGCTCTTTCATAAGGCACCTCAGGTCGACCCTGTCCTCTCCGCAGACTATCACCTCGGCCTTCTCCTCGATCTCCCTGACCTTATCGGCCGGCGCCTTCTTCGACACGGCTATTATCGTCTTGGCGTCTCCTTTGAAGACCTGGGCCGTGAGGGGTATCCTTCCTCTGGAGTCAACGACGATGCGCACAGGATTGCGCCCCCCCTCTATCTTGTGGGCGGTGAGCTTGGGGTCGTCTATCAGGGCGGTGTTTATCCCCACCATTATCCCGTCGACCTCGCTCCTCAGCCTGTGAACTCTCTTCAGGTCTTCGGGGCAGGATATCCTGGAGTCCCTGCTCCGGCTCGCTATCTTCCCGTCGAGGGTTATGCCGGCGTTGAGAACCACCCATGGTCGCATTTCCATATGGTATTTAGGCCCGGCTTTAAATACGTGATGGGCAAAGAAATATAAGAGCGGGAGATGGATTTATCTCCCAAGGAGGTTATCGAATGGTGTCGAGGCTTACCGATATAAGTGGTCTGGATGTGTTCACCGAGGACGGGAAGCGCGTGGGGGTTGTGGAGGATGTCTCCATCGATCCTGACAGCGGCAAGGTCCTCGCTCTGGCCGTGGGAAGGGTGGCTGAGGACTTCCTGGAGAAAATAGGGGTCAGCGAGGGCAGAGGCGTGCTTGTTCCCTATGCCGGGATAAAATCCATCGGCAGCATCGTCTTGATGAAGAACCTGCCCTACACGGTGAAAGAGGTCTAGCGCCTTTTTCGCCTCTTTTACAGCGCGTCCCTCACGGCTCTTAGAATCCTGTCGTGGACTATCAGCCCCAGCAGTCTTCCTTCTTCCACCACGGGGAGGCGCTCTATTTTTTTCTCCAGCATCAGGGAAAGGATATCCTTGAGGCTTGCGTCAGGGTCCACGGTTATCAGCTCCCTGCTCATGAGGTCTCCTGCCCGCAGCCTCCCCACCTCGTAGTGCCTCGCAAACATTATGTCCCGCTGGGTAATTATCCCAACGATCTTCCCGTGATCCACCACTGGCAGCCCCCCGATGTTGTTTCTGGTCATCAGGAGGTCTGCAAAGGCTATCTTCTCCTCAGGGCTTATGGTTATGAGGTCCTCTACCATAACGTCCCTGGCTTTAACATCTTTCAGATCCACGCCCTCACCC
>JALUUU010000204.1 GCA_027021185.1 archaeon
ATACTGAAGAGAAGACTTACAAAGTCCATGAAGTCAACGGGCAGCTCAATATAATCCTCCCAAAAATCCTCGCAACTGCGGTGGATATAAAATCAGATGATAAAGTGCTGTGGAAAATAAAAAACGGTGAGCTAGTACTGTGCAAGTCATCAAGATAAAATAAATGCCCGAACTCAAGGTCTTTTTGAAAAGAGGAAATTTATTTGGAGATCTCTTAATCAACAAGATTCTTTTTGTCCTCTCTCGGTTCATTCCATCAAAAGTCAACCAACTCTGCTAAATACTAGGTTCAACATTTCGTTTCATATGAAAAGTTCAGATGGGGTCGAAAGTGTAATTCAACTGTTAATAGATAGTGAAGACAGGTGGAAGGCTTACTACATGGCGTTTTGGGGATTTTCCTATGTCTTAAGAGATAAATACGAAAACACGACGGAATGGGAAATAAAACGCTCCTGGGGGCTGCCTGCTTCAAAAAATAAAAAACACGAATACTCGCCGAAGAAACTGCATGGTATCCTCACTTCTAACGACGATAACATCACAGCTGAACATCTGATAACATTGTTTAGCCTTTTTGAAGCATTGATTGATGCGGCATGCCCTATACTATATGGTAAGAAAGTAAGCGCTTCTAGGTTTCCCCAGATGGCAAATTTTCTCAACGCTGAGGGCAAGTTCAAAGGAGGGAAAAGATTCGTTTCAGACGACGAATTCAGAGAATTAAGGTTGGCAAAAGAGACAAGAAATTGTTTTATTCATAATGCTGGAAAAATAGATTCTAGATTTATAAAAGCTTATGAAGAAGCGAGGGGAAAATTAGGGGCGACTGTAGGAGACAGACTACAAAAGGCATTTCCCTCTTCAGACAGAAGGCATAGGGGAGATGACCTCTTACCTACAGTTGAAGACTGGCACAATTTAATAATTAACATCGCGATCAGGATCAAATCTGAAATTAAGGCTAAGTGAATTCTCCAACACGATAATCAGTAGAAACTTTAGGAAGAAGAAAAAATACCCTTTTTCGATGCCGTGTGTCGGTGTTTTTACCTAGCCAGAGAACGATAAACGGTGCCGAAAAAAGCTCTTTCCTCAGGACCTGCATGCAGTTATCTTGATAACAGGTTGTACGTTGTAGTCATCGCAATACTCACTAAGAGGTTCTTCCCTTCCTATGGGGCGCTTCAGGGTCTCCAGGAGCCTGGCGACGTAATTCTCTCCCTTGGATGTGAGCATGAATCGATAAGGACGGGGGCTAGCCCCATTCCCGATTTTCCTTACGAGTCCACGATTTACCAGGCTAGTGGCGCAATAGCCCGTAAGGGCGTCATACACCCTGCTCCTGGAAAGCTGAGTCTCCTCGGCGATCTCTACCGCGGATAACGGTATTCCCACATTGTAAAGCGCCACGAGGATATCCCATCGGTGCTTGCGCTCCCGGGTTTTTTTCGGCGGCTTCGATGCCGATGCGTATATGAGCCGCTCCACGATGCCTAGGTCCGAGGTTTCGACCACTATGCAGCCACCGGAC
>JALUUU010000205.1 GCA_027021185.1 archaeon
GCTCACTATTTTCGCGGCCGCATACCTGTGGGCAGCTATCAAAGCTGTATTCTGAAGATATTTGTTAGCCCCTATGTGGTCGAAGTGCTCATGGGTGTTTATAACCAAGTCAATGTCATCCAGGGAAGTGCCTACTTTTTTTAAGGCGTCTCTCAGGCTTTGTAGATGCTGAGCTACTCCCGGGTCTATCAAGACCTTCAGGCCTTCCCCTGTGACCATGTATGAGTGGCTGCCAGGCTTTTGTGCCTTTAGCATGAAAACTCCGTCTAGGATCTCCATACAGTCCCGGATACCTGGGGAGACGATATAAAAGTAATTGAGATACGGCCTCAAAAAATATGAAAAATAAGTCCATAGTAT
The DNA here is from genome assembly GCA_027021185.1 of archaeon. GTDB lineage: Archaea > Hydrothermarchaeota > Hydrothermarchaeia > Hydrothermarchaeales > JALUUU01 > JALUUU01. The sequence goes on from JALUUU010000205.1 coordinate 361, forward strand.
GAATCAGGGCATAACCCAGGCATACTGAGGGGTTGCACTTGAAGTAAAGGTTGGACGATAGAAAAGAATTTATTATATGCTGTTTAATATTGTTAGTGCGGGTTCGATTCGAGGACGCCGGGACGGTTTGTCTCTGATAAACCGCTCCGGGCTGCGCGCTCGCTCTTCGGAGCAGGCACGCGGGAAAGGAAGCCACTCGCGACCTTCGGGACGTGAGAGGTAACCTTTCGACTCGGGTCGAACCCGCTTTCATTTTGACGTTGACGTGACCAACTTAGTGAAAACAGCCACGCTCAGCAAGAAGGGGAGGAAATACCAGAGAGTCTCAGAGACTAGGTTTCCCGCACTCACCTCTTGAAGGCTCATGGCTTTCAGGATAAGGAGAGACAAGAAGAACAAGGCCAGTATAAGGGTGAGCGCCGCCCCGGGTAGTCGGAAATTATGGGGATTTTTAACATCCCCCTCGCCGTTGTACGCCTCTTTGGGCAGAATCGCCGCCGCTATGGCTAGGACAGCCGCCGCCTTTATGATGTCACCTGGGATAAAAGGCAGCACGGCCATGAGCATGGTTTTCTGGAATCCTGTGCCCAACAGTATGGACAGCTGAAGGGCGCCCAGGATGTAGATCACGGCAACCCCGAAGAGGAGAAGGCACAGCTGAAAAGCCGTTCTCCTAGACGAAACATATTTCTCTATGAAGTAGCCGATTGCCGCCGCCGCTACGACGAATCCGATCAAGTAGCCCCCCGTTACTCCTGTTAGAACTGAGAGGCCGCCGTTGGAGAAGGCCGGCATCCCAGCCTTAGGGGCGAACCAGGGCATCCCCGCCGCGCCTAACGCCACGTAGAGGCCCTGGCTGAGGCCTGCATATCTCCCGAGAAATACTCCGGTGAGGAGAACGAAGAAAACTTGGCCTGTTATGGGCACAGGAGTGAAAGGCAGGTATATTTTTACCTGGGCACCTATTCCGGTGAGTCCCGCGAAGAACAGAGCCAGGAGAAATTTGTAGGTAAACCCTGCCTCGTATACCGTTTTATAGAAGCTGTACCTTATATCCGCGTATCTCAACTCCATGGTCAACCTTGTTTTTAGTAGCGGTTAACGTATTTATATTTTTCCCACGTGGAGACAGTCCCCTGAGATGATTTTCTCTATCCTCCCGTTTTCCAGCTCAATGAGCAGGGCGCCGTTATCCGCAACATCTAAGGCAAGACCCTCAATGGTTCTGCCATGGGTGACCACCCTCACTCTCTTGCCCAAGGTAGAGGACAGACGCCTCCACTCATCCAGGACTACTGATCCACCTTTCTCATTGAGGCCGTCATAGGTCCTCTCCAGCTCCTCTAAAACATGCTTAAGGAGCACGACCCGGGAAACCTTTCGACCCAGCTCTGCCTTCACCGTGGTGGCGAGATGCCTGAACTCCATGGGGAAGTCCTTCACCTCATTATTGACGTTTATCCCTATACCCCCTATAACATAGTTAACCACGTCCATCTCAGCATCGAGCTCGGTCAGTATGCCGCAAACTTTTCTTCCATCTACGAGAACATCGTTAGGCCATTTCAGGTGACACCTTAGGCCTTCCCTGAGGAGGGCCTTCGCCACCCCTACCCCCAGCATCAGCGCCAGCAATGGAACCTCCCCGGGGGTCATATCTGGGCGGAGAATGATGGAGAACCACAGCCCCCCTCGGGGTGAGAACCACTCCCTGCTCATCCTCCCCCTTCCCCTAGTCTGCATCTCAGCTATGACGAGAGTCCCCTCGGGAGCCCCTTGAGAAGCCAATTCTTTAGCGACATCGTTGGTGGAAGCCACCTCCTCGAAGTACACTATTTTTCTGCCAAAAACCCTAGTCCTCAATCCCCTCTTTATCTCCTGGGGAAAAATGACATCAGGGGTTTTAACCAGCCTGTAGCCCCTTCTGGGCACGGCCTCTATACTATACCCTCTGGAGCGGAGAGACTTAACGGCCTTCCACACCGCGGTTCTTGACACCCCCAATTCAGAGGCCAGCTTCTCCCCTGATATGAAGTCATACTTCTCAGACAGGAGCCTGAGAACATTAAATTTAAGGTCCTCCATGATTTAATATTAAAACAAGGAGTAGATAAATCATGGGGAAACAGGTTATCATTCAGCGGAAAGGAGAGTGTGTGAAGGAGATCCGCCTGGGAAAAGTGCCCGTGCGGCTCCTTACCAGAACCGAGGGTCTCGAGAGCATGATAGTTGAGATGCCCCCTGGGGAAGAAATCCCCAGAGTCTACAGCCATCCAGGGGAAGAAATCAGGATAGTGCTGAAGGGCACCGTTGAGGTCGAGGTTGAGGGTGAGAAGTACGTCCTTAATGAGGGAGACGTGATGTGGCACAAATCAGAGCTCAAACATGTTATAAGAAACCCCGGGAAAACCAAGGCCGTGTATTTCTCCGTGAATCTGCCGCCATCACTTTCCTGGTGACTTTTTCTTGTAGTTCATATAAGCGCCCACGGCGGCGCTGATGGCCACGACTTTTCTGTCTTCCTTGAAGAACTCCGCCAGCCTCGCAGCCCTGGCCTCGTCCTCCTCTATTATCTTCGGGATCTCATCCAGGATGCCCTCATCGTCTATGAAGCTTGTGCTCAGATCTCCCTTGATAAAGGCGGGGTTCCTCATAACCGCCTTATGGAAGGGTATATTCGTGGTTACCCCGGTTATTATGTACTCTGATAGAGCCCGCCCCATCCTGGCGATGGCTTCATCCCGGGTTCTTCCCCAGGCCACGAGCTTGGATATCATGGAGTCGTAGTATGGGGATATGGTGTAGCCCATCCTCACACCGGAGTCTATCCTTATGCCTGGGCCACCGGGTGAGCGGTACTTAGTTATCTTCCCCGGAGAGGGGGTAAAGTCGTTCAATGGGTCTTCGGCGTTAACCCTGCACTCGATGGCGTGGCCGTGGATTCTGACATCTTCTTGGTCTATGCTCATGCCCTCTCCCGAGGCTATCAGGAGCTGCTCCTTCACCAAATCGATACCGGTGGTTATCTCTGTGATAGGATGCTCCACCTGGAGGCGGGCGTTTATCTCAAGGAAGTAGAAGTTCCCGTCTGAGTAGATGAATTCCACCGTTCCGGCGTTAACGTATCCGATGGAGGCAGCCGCCCTCACGGCCAAGAGCCCCATCTCCCTCCTCAGCCCCGTAGTCATTATCGGGGAAGGGGTTTCCTCTATAAGCTTCTGATGCCTGCGCTGAATTGAGCACTCCCTCTCATTGAGGTGAATAACCCTGCCGTCGTCCGCGAGGATCTGAAACTCGATATGCCTGGGCTTGGGCAGGTACTTCTCCACGAATAGGGTGCCGTCTCCGAAGGCCGAGGCGGCCACGGCTTTAGTTGACTCGAAGACTTTCTCCAGCTCCTCCGCCTTGTTCACGACCTTCATCCCTATGCCGCCGCCACCCGCGGACGCCTTCAAAACCACGGGGTAGCCGATATCCTCAGCCACCCGAAAGACGTCATCTATCCCCTTGACCTCTCCCCCTGATCCGGGTACGACAGGCACACCTGCCTTATCCATGACCTTTCTCGCCTCTATCTTGCTCCCTATCATGGCCATGGCCCTGCTCGATGGGCCGATGAAGGTTATCCCATGATCCTCGCATGCCTTGGCGAATTTAGGGTTCTCTGATAGAAATCCGTATCCAGGATGAACTGCCTCTGCACCGCTTTTTTCAACAACTTCTAGGATGGCGTCGATGTTGAGGTAGCTCTGGCTGGCCGGAGCGGGGCCTATAAGGTATGCCTCGTCAGCGTACTTAGAATGGAGGGCGTGCTTGTCTGCCTCTGAGAAAACGGCGACAGTAGAGATTCCCAGCTCGCGACAGGCCCGCATAACGCGGATAGCGATTTCTCCCCTGTTAGCAACAAGAATCTTGCTGAACATCTACTTCACTACCATGAGGACTGTCCCCGGCGATACGGTGGTGCCCTCAGACACAAATATTTCCTTAACGACACCGCCGTGGGGGGCTACGACATCGTTCTGCATTTTCATGGCCTCCAGTACCGCCACAACGTCACCCTTCTTCACGGCCTGACCGACCCCCACCTTTACCTTCAGGATCATTCCCTGCATGGGCGCCACTATTCCGCCGTCCACCTTCTGGGGCTCAGGCTCCTGCTCCTTTATGTCTATGAATCCTCCCCTGGGCTCCACTTTGACGTGATAGCTTTCACCGTCAACCTCCACCACGAACTCCGTGGGGATGCCCCCCTCCTCTTCCCCAGCAGTCTTGGGGGACCTAAGGGGCTCCTCCTGGAGCTCTCCCTTCAGGAACTTGGGAGCCAGCGCGGGATACAGGGCGTAGGTAAGGATATCCTCCTCGGTCTTGGCGATGCCCAGGTTCTCGGCCTCCTTCTTCATCAACTCGTACTGGGGCTCTAATAGGTCAGCCGGCCTGCATGTGATGGGCTTCTCTGAGCCGATTATCTTAGCCATTATCTTCTGATCAATCTCTCCCGGGGGCCTGCCGTACAGGCCTCGGACGTAATCCCTCACCTCCTTGGGCACCACTTTATAGCGCTCTCCCACGAGGACGTTCATCACCGCCTGGGTGCCGATTATCTGGCTCGTAGGGGTTACGAGGGGGGGATAGCCCAGGTCTGCCCTAACCCTCGGGGTCTCTTTAAGGACCTCCTCATACTTGTCCAGGGCGTTCTGCTCTTTGAGCTGGGATATGAGATTTGAGAGCATGCCGCCGGGGATCTGGTAGAGCAACACGTTTGTATCGACGGCCTCTGAGATGGGGTCAAGGATCCCCTCGTACTTCTTCCGCACCTCTTTGAAGTAGGCGGTTATCTCGGTGAACTTCTCTAGGGAGATGCCTGTATCGTAGGGCGTTCCCTCAAGGCTGGCCACCATGCTCTCAGTGGGGGGCTGAGAGGTTCCCCAGGCAAAGGGGGAGAAGGCGGTGTCGATGATGTCCACCCCGGCCTCGCATGCGGCAAAGTAGCTGGTAGGAGCCATGCCGCTGGTGCAGTGGGAGTGAAGATCGATTGGGATGCTCACCTCTTTTTTAAGGGCCTTGATCAAGTCATAGGCTGCTTTGGGGGATATCAAGCCGGCCATGTCCTTTATGCAGAGGGAGTCGCATTCCATGGCCTCAAGTTCCTTGGCAAGGGCCACGAAGGACTCGATGGTGTGGACGGGGGAAATAGTGTAGCATATCGCTCCTTGGACGTGGGCGTCCATCCTCTTGGCGACCTTGATGGAGAGCTCCATGTTGCGGAGGTCGTTGAGGGCATCGAAGACCCTGATGATGTCAACGCCGTTCTCCACGCTCTTCTCCACGAACTTCTCCACGATGTCGTCGCTGTAATGCTTGTATCCAACGAGGTTCTGCCCCCGGAGAAGCATCTGCGTTGGGGTGTTCTTCATGTGCTTCTTGAAGGTCCTGAGGCGCTCCCATGGATCCTCGTTTAAGTAGCGTATGCAGGAGTCGAAGGTCGCTCCTCCCCACACCTCGAGGGAGAAGAACCCTACCTCGTCCATCCTCTCAATAATAGGCAGCATATCACGCATCCGCATCCTCGTCGCGAGGAGAGACTGATGCGCATCCCTGAAAGTCGTGTCAGTTAGCTTTACCTTCACCAATGTTATCGACCTTTTATCTAATTGCCAATTAGCGAATATAATCTTTTTCGTAGAAATCCCACCTTGGTGCTGAAAATTTACCTCACAGCTCTCCAGAGCTCAGGATGATACCCCGCTGGAGTCCTCCATCTATCGACTATAAATCAGCTCATTCCATTTCATCCAGACATCCTCAGCTGGCTGGCCACGAATAGACCAGGAGCCTATGAGGGGATAATCCCAGGGTCCATATCCGAATTGGAAATAGCCGATAATCCACGGGCGCTGCCGGATAGCCTCAAAGTAGGCGTCAACTATCCTAGCCTGGTCCCTTCCCTGAAAATCTTCCAGCCTCACCTCGACTCGATAGGTAAAAGGGCGACTTTTTTCATGAGAAAGGTGTTTCTAAACTCATCCTCTGAGATATCCACAGGAGGAGTGGGGTTCCAGTATCTCAGGAAAATCAAATCATCTACGGGGGTGTTATCAGGGACAGTGAGCTCAAAAATCATCGTCTCAGGGAGAGGCTCAGGCGCGGTTTCTTCCCGAACCATGGGTGAGGACTGTTCGGCTTGCCGGGCAGGGAGATCTATGGATTCTTTCTCCATGTCTCGACTTCTTTCTGGGATGGCTCCTAACCCAGCTGCAGACATCCGCCTAGGATTAGTAAAAACAAAATAGGCGTCAATGGGACAAGAGTTGTTCTCACCTTACATAGAACTACAAATTCGTCATAGAACTTACTTTCCTCTATATCCCTATGCAGAACTTCTCGAATTTCTCGTGCTCCAGGAGTTCCTTCGCTGTGCCGGCGAAGACAACCCTGCCGCTCATGAGCATGTAGGCGTTGTCACTCACCTCCAAGGCGCGCTTAACGTTTTGCTCCACGAGGAGGATCGTCAAGCCGAATCTCTTCTTGAGCTCCAGGATCTTGCTGAATATGATGCCTGTCAGCTTAGGGGAGAGCATGGCGCTGGGCTCGTCGAGCATCAGGAGATCAGCCTTTCTGATAAGGGCCGTGGCTATGCCGAGGAACTGTCTTTCTCCGCCGCTCAGGGTTCCGGCTCTCTGCCTGAGCCTGCTTCTCAGCTCCGGGAACACGTCAAGGGCGATCTCCCTGCGCTCCCTGTACTCGCCGTTGTCCAGGGTGTAGCCCGCCATCTTAAGGTTCTCCTCAACGGACAGGTTGGTGAAGACCTTTTTTACCTGTGGGAGATAAGCAATGCCGAGACGGGTTCTCTCCTGAGGTGGAGTGAAGGTGATGTCCCTCTCTTTA
>JALUUU010000206.1 GCA_027021185.1 archaeon
GTTCTTCGTCTCAGGCCTCACCCTACTCCTGGTGTTTTAATATGAAGCTTAAGATATGTCTCGCGTGCTCTGCGGGTGGACACCTCACAGAACTCCTTCAACTGAGAGAGGCCTTCCAGGGACACGATTATTTCTACGCAACCTTCAGGAGAGAGGACACCCAGCGATTGAAGGGGAGGGTCTACTACCTTATTGATCCTAAGAGGAACCCGTTAAAGGTTCTCATCAATCTTCTGCAGGCGCTCTGGATAGTGGTTAAGGAAAGGCCGAGGGTTGTGATCACCACAGGGGCGGGAGTGGTGGTGCCTCTGTGCTACATCGCAAAGCTCCTCGGAGTAAAGATCATATACATAGAGAGCCTAGCACGGATAGATACTAAGTCCATGTCCGGGATTCTCATCTATCCCATCGCCGATTTGTTTTTTGTTCAGTGGAGGGAGCTCCTTCCCAAGTACGGCGATAAGGCCAGATATGGGGGCACAGTTGTATGATCTTCGTGACAGTGGGAACCCATAACCAGGGATTCGACAGGCTGGTGAAAAAGATGGACGAAATCGCTGGGGATCTAGAAGAGGAAGTGGTTATCCAGAGGGGGCATACAAGCTATGAGCCAAGGAATGCGAGATTCTTCGACTTTGCCTCCAGAGAAGAGATGGAGGAATGGGTCGACAAAGCAGATATCATAGTCACCCACGGCGGCGCCGGAAGCATAATCTTCGCCCTGAGCAAGAATAAGCCCGTGGTGGTGGTTCCGAGGCTGAGGAGATACGGGGAGCACGTTAACGACCACCAGATAGAGCTGGCCAAAGCCTTGGAGAAGAAAGGCAGAGTGAAGGCGGTTCTGGATGTGGAAGACCTTAATCGCTGCATTCAGGAGGTTAAGGGTAAAACCATTATAAGTAAGAAACCAGTAATGGTTGAGGAAATAAAAAAATACCTCCGAGAACTGGAAAAATGAAAATACTCCTCCTTAATCCGCCATACTTCAAGAGATATTCAAGACAGAGCAGATCTCCCTGCGTCACCAAGGGGGGAACATTCTACTATCCTTACTCCCTAGCCTATGCCACAGGAGCCTTGGAGAAAGCCGGATACGAGGTAAAACTTATCGACGCCGTGGCCAGAGACTTGGGCAGGGAAGAGGTCCTGGAGATAGCGAGGAAATTCGCCCCCGAGCTAGTGATCCTGGATACAAGCACCCCCAGCATCTACAACGACGTCGAGGTGGCGGCCCTGATCAAAGACGCTCAGCCCGACGCTCATGTAAGCCTCGTGGGGACCCACCCCACAGCCCTGCCGGAAAAGACCCTCAAACTATCGCCCAAGCTGGACTCCGTGTGCATGGGAGAATACGACTACACCGTGGTTGACCTTGCAGGGGCCTTAGAGGGGGGGACAGGCCTGTCAAAGGTAAGGGGGCTGTGCTACAGGAGCAACGGCAAGATATATAGAAATCCACATAGGGAGCTGATACCAGACTTGGATGAGCTTCCCTTCGTGTCCCAGGTCTACAAAAAACACCTC
>JALUUU010000207.1 GCA_027021185.1 archaeon
GGCGGCGCCTATCCTGCTCGCGATTATCTCTGCTAGGCGGGCGTCCTCCTCGTTGAAGGAGCCGCCCTTCTTCCCCGCCAGCCGCAGCACCCCCAGGAACTCCCCCGCCACCAACAACTTAGCCAACAAAAGACTGCCATCGCCGTCTTTACCTACCAACACCTTCACTAGCCTCTCATCAGTGGCAGGGTTATTGGAGATGAGAGGCTCTGTCTCAACCCACTCATCGAATGTAGCAGCCGCGTCCTCAAGGGAAAACTTCAGGTCCTGGAGCTCCTCTTCGGTCATACCGAAGCCAGACGAAGGGGATGAGAAAAGCATGTCGGCCCTTTGGTAAAGGATTATACAACATTTCTCCACATCCATGAGACCCGCTATCTTTTCAGTAACCTCACCATAAATCGTCTCCTGGTTTACCTCATCCCTCAGCATATCAGAGATCTCATGAAACCCTGTGAGCATCTTTATCTTATTCCTCAGCTCCAGCGTCCGCTCCTCTACTTTTTCTTCTAGCATGGCAGAGTACTCTTTCAGCTTTTTGTCTTTAACATTGAAGTAGCTGGATGCGAGGATGACCAAGGCGATGTGATAGAGCTTATCCAGAACCGCTGAAACCCTCTGAAGCTCTTCTTCATCCTTATACAGACTGCGCATTACCTTGACCATGCTTTCTCTGAAAAAATGCACGGACATCAATAGAGTCTGAAACTTAACTCTGTTTCTCAGGAACTCCTCCCCAAACTCGGCCACAGTCTCAAAAAACCCATGCAGGTCATCTTTTTTTATGCACTCCAGTCCCGTGAGCCATGTAACGAAAAATTTTCTCTGTTTTTTCTTCGAAAGCCTGTGGGTTGAAGGTATCCTGGTAGACTGCTCGTACCAGATAGAGGATATATCGCTCAGAAACGGCTCAATTGCGTGGGTTATGTCAGCAAGAAGTTTTCTCTCATCTTCGCTGATTGGAATGAAATCCTCGATTCCTTCAGCCATAAAAGTATTCACCTTCAATAAAACACTACAAAATTAACTCGTATTATTTGCTTTATATATTATTTGCCAGTTTATCTGAACCATTTATCCTTATCCTTGCCGAATAGCATCTTATATGGCAGCCGAAAAGTGCTTAAAAGTAAATTAAAGAACATTTTGCCCTCTGGATCCTAGAAAGACCTGGCTCACAGAATGTTCAGTGCCTCGTAGAGGAAGTACTTCAGGATATATAGATAAATAATCACCGCTATGAACACTAGTATCAACAGCATTATCACGCCCAGTTTTTCGTTTATCTTATCCAACACCCTCTGCAACCTTTCCAGACTGTTCACGTTTTCAGCCACTCTTCTCAGCCCCCTTTTTCTTCTCGATCTCTTCCAGCTCCAGAGGATGATACTTCTCCATCTCTTTCCGGGTGACTTTGCCGTGGATCCAGCGCAAGGTCATGGGGAAGACTTCGGGATTGATATGAGCGTTATACATATGTATGAGAACCAAGAAGGCGATGGCCAATGTGGCCTCCTCACCATGCATTACCCATATCGCCTCGAGAACGCCTAAAGGGATGTACTGAAGTGCTATGTCGAATTTCCACATTATGATACCTGACCCAATCATAATCACCATGCCCCAGAAAGCCCCCATGTAATCGAACTTCTCGAACCACGTGTATCGCCCCATCTTTGGGAACTCATCGCTGAGTCCGAAGATATATTTCATGTGCATATAGAAATCTACGAAGTCTTTTTTCGTCGGGATTACAGCCCTTTTCCAAAGGGGGATATGCCTCTCTACTAGGATGTAGTATATGACGTGATATAGGCCCACGCCGATCATTAGGAGCGCAGCTAAGCGGCGTAGCAGGGCCATGTTGTCAAGGCCCCCGAAGAAGTCCACCAAATAACCCGCCCACCATGCATCTATGCCCCTATTATCCGATTTTCTGCCCTAATTGGGCTAATCCAAGGAGATTATTCCGATTTTCTCTTTCCTCGTCTGTCCCTCAGCTGCCGCCGCCAACGATCTTCGAGTCTCCCAGCCTTTTTCTCGATCTCAGACCAATCAAGTTTCTCCCCTTTGGTGATGGGAGAGGCATAGTATTTTTCCTGAATCAACGCCCCAAAGGGACAGCTTCTAACGCATTCGCCGCAGTAAATGCATTGGATGGGGTTCCATACCCACTCTTTCGTTTCCCCACTATAGATCAGTATTTTTATTGCCCCTGATGTGCATGCCCTCCCACACTTCATACAGAATGTGCATTTTCCCTTTTCCCATGAGATCTTTCCCCTATAGCCATCAAACGGCTCATACTTCTCATATGGGTAAAGCTGGGTCACCGGTTTTCGGAAGAGATTCTTTATGGATGTGATGAACATTTTCAGCAACTGAGATCACCTCCCAGTGCATGAAAGACACGGATCAAAGCTCATCAGCAGGGGTGGAACATCGTTATAGCGCACCCCAATCATTACGTGGGGCAAAATAGGTATATTCGCAAATGTCGGTGTTCTAATTTTAACCCTTCCTGGGATTTTCTTCCCTGTCCCCCTTATGTAGTAGAACAGCTCTCCCCTGGGGGCCTCGTTTCTGCACACGGCATCTTTTTTCGGGTTATCTCTGACCCTCAGCTGTATTTCCTCCCCGGGGGATGTGGAATCCAAGGCCTCTCTGATCATCCTAACACTTTCGAAGCACTCCAGCACCCGGACAAGACACCTAGCCAGGGCGTCCCCCTCTGTCATGGTTATTATTTCAAGGCCAAAGTCTCTATACATCCCCCAGTCGTCCTCTATTCGGCAGTCTGTCTTCACGCCAGAAGCCCTAGCGGATGGCCCCACGAGACCATATTCAAAGGCCTTATCTTTAGATACGACCCCCAGGCCCTCCAGCCTCTTTACAAGGGTTTTGTCCCGTGTAAAGACCTCCTCCATGAATCCTATGCTCTCCTCAATTTCCTCTAGGGCCTCAGATATCCTTGTTCCTGTTTTCTCGTCTATATCTCTGTTCACCCCTCCCACACAAACAACATCATATTGCACCCTGTTGCCGAATAACATGTCCGCAGTGTCGAGGATGAACTCTCTACACCTCCAGAGATGCATGAAGATGTTCTCATACCCGCAGACCTCCGCTAGATGTCCGTTGATGAGAAAGTGCGACTGCAACCTGTCAAGTTCAAGACCTATCATCCGCACGGCCCGGACCCTGTCTGGGACCTCCCCGTCTATTCCTATGGACCGCTCCAAAGCCACCGTGCATGCTATTGAGTGGGCTATCGCACATATTCCGCATATCCTTCCAACCACATATGGCGCCTTTTTAAAATCGTACATGGTGGTCAGGGATTTCTCAATCCCCCTATGAACATATGATACATCAAAGCTGACCCGCTTAACCACCTCGTTTTCGGTATCGAATACCAGCTTAACCGGCTCCGGCAGGGCAACATGCTGGCTTCCCATGGGTATGGTTGTACATATCTCCTGGTTGACCTTAATCTTCTTCATTTCTCCCCCATCTCCCTGCCAGCCTGGTCCTCGGATTTTTTCTTATTTAATAACGGGGCTCTGGGGCTGTCTGGTGAAAGGAAAAAATTCTCCACCCTTCCCTCTATCTCAATTCCGAAGAGATCAGCTATTTCCCACTCCCCCATAAACGCCGGCTTAACTATGTCAGAAATACTGGGCACCCGCTCTCCATGCTTCACGGACACCCTTACCATCACCACATCTCTTGTTTCATAGCTAAAAAACCAGTACCTGACTTCTAGCCCCTCTTCCCCTTCGTAGGCGTCCACCCCTATGTAGTGAACCTTCTCAGGGATGTAGAGCTTCCTTATTTTGTCCTTGAAATCCATCAAAGACGCCTCTATCATGGAAAAGTTCCTCCGCCCTTTCTCAGCATGCCCCGTCAAAGACTTCACCTCCTCCGAAGATCCTCCAGAAGACTCTCCCTGTCAATACCTCCCTCCCGTCCCCTGACGATTTTTTTAAGATGTGGTGGCACCTCTAAAGCTCTACCTTTTTCTCTCAGTATCTGGAGGGCTTTAACCACGCCATCTATTATCTGCTGTGGTCTGGCTGCGCATCCAGGCACATAAACATCCACTGGTATTACTCTTTCAACCCCGTTTTCCACGTTGTACATATGCCTGAAAACCCCTCCGCCACAGGAACACGTGCCCACGGCAACAACAACCTTGGGCTCCGGTACCTGGAGATACAGATTTAGAAGTCTCTCTCTGCATCGCTTAGTGACTGGTCCCGTTATCAAGAGGATGTCCGCCTGTTTTGGGTTGCCCTTATTAAGCATGCCGAATCTCTCAACATCATATCTCGGCGTCAAAACAGCAAGCAACTCTATATCGCAGCCGTTACAACTCCCTGTGTTGTAGTGAAGTATCCACGGAGACTTTGCCTTGCCCAGCTCAAAAATTTTCATTTATAGTCCTCCTTATTCACAGCACCCCCTGAGCGTTCAGGAAAATGTTAGCTCCTACCAGGGGCAGAGCCACTACCCATGTTATTTTCACCATGTCCCAGTAACTCAGCCTAGCAGTGGAATTATCCAACGCCAGGACCAAGATGAATGATGTAGCTATTGCCACCACAATTAGAGGGCTTCCGAGGAAGAATATCCCTATAAAAGCCGCCACCAGAACTTTCTCAAGCCATTTTGCCAGGTATATCGGGGCATAGAAAGGTCCGCTGTACTCTATCTCCGGTCCCCCGATTATCTCCTGATGAGCCTCACTAACATCGAAGGGTGATCTCCTCAGCATTCCTGGGAGAGAGGCGATGAGGGCGAGGAAAGAAAACGGCATTATTTTAACCAAGCGCTGCGTCTCAAAAACATCTGAAAGAAGGAAAGTACCAGTATTCATGTATATATTAACAGCTATCAGCAAAAGAGGGGGCTCCACCGCCAGTATATGGAAAAGCTCCCTCGTCGCCCCCACATGGCTGTAAGCCGATCTCAGGCTGTAAGCCCCCATGGCCAGAAAGGCGAGGCTCATGCCATGGAAGAATATCACAAGGAGCAGGTCCCCTCCGAGTAGAAAGGTTGCCAAGGCGGTGGCCATTAGCACAAAGTGGGCATAGGCCATGAGCACGTGGTAGTTGTTGATCAGGATCGGTCTTTTCTGAAGAAGCTTTAACAAATCATAGAAGGGCTGAACAATGGGTGGGCCCACCCTGGTCTGCATTCTGGCGTTGACTTTCCTGAAGGCGCCCTCGATTAAACCTCCTATTACCGGAGAGAAAACCAGGATCAGGAGAGTCTTCAACCCTATTTAAGCCACCCCCGTTAGAAGTATCACCGCCATTAGAGCCACGCCAAAGGGTGTGAATACCTTTGACAGCCTTTCCTCACCCAGCCTGTCTGTGAAGTAGTACGCACCTATCGAAGGCTTCATAGGCTCTCCACAAGTGTATTCGTACACCCTGTCCACACCCATCCATTTGTAGAAGTATGCGGCTAAGGGCAGGAGGACTATTAATGTGAATATCGCTACGAGCTGCCACGGCTCCATCCTGTCTGCATTAAGGACAACGCCGAATCCAGTCCCCCCTATCCCCGCCCCGAGAAGGGTTGTGTGGGTAAGGCTTTCCACGGCTTTTTCTACGATGGTATCCACGAAAAAGGCATACATAATCGTTAATCCCCCAAGGATAGCCACAAATGTCCCTGTGGAAATTGTGTAAACTGAAGACAGCTTCTCTAAGCTGGGGATAAATCCTCTTCTCACGAGAACTCTGCTCACAATTTTCATATAGACCATTATACCGATGCCGCTTCCTATAACCAAGGCCGCGAGGGGGATATACTGTTTGGAGATCACTAAAGCCTGGATAACCAGCCATTTACCTAGGAATATGCCAAATGGGGGGAATGCCATAGAGACCGCTCCGAAGGTTATTATTCCCGCCGTTATGGGGCCTTTTTTCACCAGCCCTAGCAGGTCTTCTATAGTTTTTGCTCCGAATTCTTTTTCAGCTATCCCCGCCCCTAGGAAGAGCAGACCCTTAGATAACGCGTGAAAAGCTAGGAGGGTAACGCCGGCCATGATTGCCAGAGGCGTGCCCACGCCTCCACAGATGATCATCCCTCCCAGAGTAGCAATGGTGGAATACGCCAGCAGCCGCTTAAATTTCCTCTGGGATAGGGCCATCGTCAGGGCAACCGTGAAGGTTATTGCCCCTGCCAGAGCAACTACCCCTCCTAGGGCGGTTCCTGAGATAATCGGAGAAATCCTGAGAATCAGATAAGGCCCTATCTTGACCATGGTGCTGGAATGGAGCAGGGCACTTACGGGAGTAGGGGCAACCATTGCTCCCAGTAGCCATCCCTGAAAAGGCAGCTGAGCGCTCTTCACCATGGCCCCCAGAACAAGGAAGGCTATGGGTAAAAGAGCTTTTTCCTTGATAAGCTCGGTGAGGAACAATGTGCCGTAGAAATGAGCCGAAAATATCACGGCCATTAACACAGCCAGACCCCCCAGCTGATTCATCCATAAAGCCTGCAGTGAGTTGGCGATGCTCTCCTCATCCCCACGGTATTTGATTAGATAATACGAGGCGAATGTGGTTAGTTCATAGAAAAGAAATATCCATTCCATATTGTTGGAGAACACGAGGGCATTCATGGCCCCGAGGAATAGGAACATAACCCCCAGGAACCTGTTTTCTCTTCCCAGGTCCTCCCCTGTCTCCATGTACCGGATAGAATATGCAACTATTACAGATCCCACTACTCCGGTAACGAGAACCATTAGAGATGAAAGGCCATCCACGACAATGGTCGGGGCCTTGCCCTGTACATGAACTGTCTTTATAAAAGCCGTCATCAAGGCGGCCTGGGCTATAGTTAGATAGATGACTAATCTGCTGCGAAAAACAACGCCTTGATACAGAAAATATGCAAAGAGGAGGTAATCTCCTGCCAGAATCAGAGGATATAAGTCTTCACGGATAAATAGTATCATCGGAGACTTAATCCAGAGGGCTATTGAAAGGGAGATCAGCGTTAACGTTCCGACGTATGTAACAACTTTTCTCACAGGGTGAGATGATGAAACAGTGGCTAAGAGGGCGAAGAAAAGAGGAGCCAAAATCAGCGCCGCTGGCAGCCCTTCATAGCCTACCACTCATACAACACTCCTATCTTGCCGGATGCCTCTTTCTTTGTTCTCCTAACTACCTATG
>JALUUU010000208.1 GCA_027021185.1 archaeon
GGGGCTGAAGTTCCAGGTGCATGGTAGGGATGAAGAGGAGCTTCGCCGAGGGATCCGGGACGCCCTTAACGAGATGCTTATCAAAGGGACAACCGCCTTCTGCGACTTCAGGGAGGGCGGCGTTGAAGGCGTTAAGCTTCTCCGGTCGGCCCTTATCCGGGGCCAGGACGCAGTTATCCTGGGCAGGCCGGCGAAGGACCCAGGCATTGAGACTGATGTTGAGGTCGAGGTCGAGAGATTGCTCGGCGTGTGTGACGGCGTGGGGATAAGCGCTGTGGCGGATTGCCCCTGGGAAGAGCTGGAAAAGATCTCCAGGGCGGCGAGAAAAGAGAAAAAGCTCCTGGGCATCCACGTGGCAGAGGTGGAGGACGACGTGGAGACGGCCCTCAGGCTTCGTCCTAGCTTCGTTGTACATGCCACCAACATATCCGAGGAGAGCAGGGAGCTCCTCCTCGATGCCAAGGTTCCGGTGGTGCTCTGCCCCCGGGCCAACGCCGTCCTCGGGGCAGGGATGCCTGATTTAAGGCTTATGGAGGAAACCCTGGTGGCCCTGGGGACCGACAACGTGATGGTCAACTCGACCAGCATGCTCAGGGAGATGGAGTTCGCCTTCAAGGTGGCCAGAGGGATGAGAAAGGACCCATCTTTCGACGCCGCCGAAGTGCTCCGAGCCGCCACCGTCAATGGTAGAAAAATCCTCGGACTCGAGGTCAACTCCCTAGAGGAGGGAAGAACCGCTGATCTGTTGATATTGGGGAAGAGAAAGTATATATACGACCCCGTGGTAGCTATTATACACAGGTATGAGGCCGGCGACGTCAGGGGTGTAGTCAAGGGAGGTAAATTCTTTTTCCGGAGGTTTTCAACGTGAAAGTGAAAGATATAATGACCGAGGAAGTCGTGTATGCGGAGGTTCCGGGTAGTGCGGCCGATGCTCTCAGGACTATCCTCAAGAAAAACCTTTCGGGAATGCCCGTGGTAAAGAGGGGGACCAGGAAGCTCCTCGGCGTTGTTTCTAGAGACGACTTCTCCCGCCATCCCGAAGAGACCCAGCTCGCCCTGCTCATGACCCGGGACGTTGTCACCGTTACCCCTGAGGACGACATAAAGGATGCCGCCAGGATATTCATCGAGAAGGGCTTCAGGAGGCTTCCCGTTGTCCAGGACAGCGAGCTCATCGGGATAATCAGCGTTATCGATATCGTTGGGCGGGCGATATCCAAGATGCCCATAAAGGAAACCATCGAGAAGTACATGGAATCCGGGATAACTGTTATATGGGAGGAGACGCCCCTCAAGGTCGCCTACGAGCTCATGAAGCTGTCCGGCAACCACGCCCTCCCGGTGCTCGACTCGGAGGCGAAGCTCGTGGGGATGGTGGCGGATGTTGACCTTCTTAGCGTCGCCCAGATCAAGGAGTCCACGAAGAAGTCGGAGATGAGCGGCGGCACCGAGGGAGATAAGTGGGGCTGGGACAGCAAGAACGTCATCTACATCACAACGAGAAAGCTTGAGCTCCCTGATAAAAAAGTCAAAGACGTTATGATCAAGAACGTCATCACGGCCACCAGGGGCACGACGGTCCCCGAGTGTGCCAGGAGGATGTCAAAGTACAGGGTTGAGCAGCTTCCCGTGATAGATGCGGAGGGGAACATTATAGGGATAATTAGGGACGTAAACCTTCTCAAGACCCTCTGATGGGGAAGGGGAAAAATTATTAATTAGATGTTGTCAATTAAGTTAATTACAAATGAATAATTCGCCAGGTAAGACCCTGCAGACCCTCGGCCTTACAGAGGCTGAGGCCTCAGTGTACCTGTTGCTCCTGGGGGAGGGCTTAACCACGGCCGGCAGGCTTGCCAAGGCGTCTCCCTATTCCCGGCCCAAGGTCTATGAGATCCTTGAGAAGCTTGTGCATATGGGCCTGGCTGAGACCTATCCCACGAGGCCTATCAGGTTCAGGGCCCTTGACCCCGAGCTGGCCATCCCCTCATACATGAGGGTAAAGCATCAGGAGCTCCGCCGGGCGGAGGAGAAGCTTAAGAGAATCCTCAGGGAGTATTACACAGAGAAGTCGGCCAAGGAATCAGGGGTCTTCGTCAACAGGGGGCTGAGGAAGTCCATCCTTAAGTACTGCGATCTCCTGAGAAGCGCCGAGGAGCAGGTGTTCACCTTTCTGGGTTGGGTGTCGAGGGATGAGATAGACCAGCTCATAGAAGCCTTCTCCTCCATCGATGGTGTTGATGTCAACGTGGCATATTTCAGGAACACGGCCTTCAAGGAGCAGATCCGGGAGAGGGATGTTGAGAGACTCTCCAAGGCGGTTGGGAATTTCTACTTTGTTAATCGCCTCCCCATAGACAACCCCCCGGTGAAGTTTCTGGGCGTGGACGACCACAGCCTCCACATCACCTTCGGTGACTACCTTGACGACGGCACCATGAAGGATGTGGTGTCTGTTCACTACCACAACATCCCAGTCATAAGCAACATCGTCTCCAAGGCTTTTCCAGAGTATTTCAGGCTGTTTGCAAAACTCCGGATCTTTGGAGGGCCGTGATGAAAATAATTGAGACCTTCGACTTGACCAAGGAGTTTAACGGGTTGAAGGCGGTGGATAAGGTTAACTTCTCCGTGGAGAAGGGGGAGATATACGGGTTTCTAGGCCCCAACGGCGCCGGCAAGACCACCACCATCAACATGCTCACAACCCTGCTCCTCCCCACCTCTGGAACTGCCAAGGTCAACGGCTACGACATCCTTGAGGACCCCACAGAGGTCAGGAGAAGCATAGGCATAGTCCCCCAGGAGATCGTCCTGGAGAACGACTTAACGGCCCGGGAGAACCTTGAATTCCACGCCGAGCTCTACAGGGTGCCTAAAAAAGAGGCCAGGGAAAGGATCCTGGAGCTCGTCTGCCTCGTGGGGCTTGAGAAGAGGATAGACGATAAGGTTGCCACTTACTCCGGGGGCATGAAGAGGCGCCTCGAAGTGGTTAAGGCCTTCATCCACAACCCTGCTATAATATTCATGGACGAGCCAACCCAGGGGCTCGACCCCCAGACCAGGAGGGTGCTCTGGGACCATATTAAGTTCCTTAATCGGGAGAAAAACGTCACCATATTCCTGACCACCCACTACATGGAGGAGGCCGACTACCTCTGCGACAGGGTGGGCATAATAGACTACGGCAAGATCCTGGCCGCAGACACCCCTGAGAATCTTAAGGACAAGACAGGGAAGGGGGACTTGATTGATATAGGGGTTGACGACGTGGAGGTGTTCTTGGAGGAGTTCAAAGATTACTCCCCCGAGGTGCTTAAAAACGGCACCGTGAGGCTTCGGGTTTTAAGAGGCGAGAAACTGCTTCCGAAGATCCTGGAGATATCCCAGAAAAGAGGCCTTACGATTTCCTCAATCTCCCTGAGAGAGCCCACCCTTGAGGACGTGTTTATACAGTACACCGGGAGAGAAATCAGGGAGGAGAGGGGTGCGGGGATTTCCGCGGCTTTTATTAAGAAGATGGTGAAGGGCTGATGCTGCGAGAGGTTTACGTCGTCTGGAAAAAAGAGATGCTGGTGTGGGCAAAGAACCCGTTGTTCGCCATCGTGAGGAGTCTTATATTTCCCCTCCTCTGGATAATAATCTTCGGATACGCCTTCGGGGGAGAGGTCACGGACATACCCGTGGCGGTGGTTCAGGAGGACTTCAGCCCCCTGGCCGAGGATTACGTCGGCATCCTCCAGGAGGAGGGGGTGCTCAAGGTAACCACAACCACCAACTACGCCACCGCTATGAAGCTCTTTAAGGAGAAGAAGGTCTACGCTGTTGTATACATCCCCCCCGGATTCGACGACGGGCTCAGGAGCGGGGGCGGCGGGGAGGTTCTTCTGAGCATCGATGAAACAACTCCCCAGATATCCAGCGCCGTCCTAGGGTATTTGACGAAGAAAACAGACGCCTTCCCGGGAGATGTTGTTCTCAATCCGCAGAGGCCAGACCTCGTCAGAAACACCCTCTTCGGCAGGGGCGTGGAGTATCTTGACTTCCTGGCTCCGGGGGTTATCATGATGACCATAGTTTTCTCCGCCATGTTCTCCGGGGGCCTTGGATTGGTGGTTGACAGGGAATTCGGAACCCTCAGGATGCTTATGGCCGCCCCGATATCTAAGTACTCTATAATAGTGGGGAAGACCACCGCCGGGGTTACTCAGTCCCTTTTCTCAGGGGTATTCGCCCTGCTGGTTGCCATGCTGATAGGGGTGAAAATAAAGGCAGGGGTCGCGGGCTTCTTCATGATGCTGCTCCTCATGCTGATCGCCGCCTTCGGGTTTATAGGCATGTCCATAGCCATCGGAACCAGGATAAGGAAAATAGAGCACCTGATGCTCAGCATGCAGCTGGTGATCATACCTATGTGGTTCCTCTCGGGGGGGCTGTATCCCCTTGAGTCCATGCCATCCTGGATGCGTCCCCTTGCAGTGGTCGACCCCCTCACCTACGCCACCGACGCCATGCGCACAGTGATGCTGCGGGGGGCGTTCTGGGAGGCCATAATAAAGGACCTGGTGGTCATGACATCCTTCGCCGTTTCGATGCTCGTCCTCGGGTCATTATCATTTAAACGTACGATTGAGTGAGGTTGATATGAGATGAGAGCCTTTGCCTTGGCCGTTATAGGGCTGCTTACCGTGGGCATAGTCCATGCCGTAGGAGGGGAAGGAGTGGTTGTCATGGAGAACATAGCCCTCCCCCAGGATGTTTATCCAGGGGATAATATAACCATCTCTTTCGACGCCAGGAACGCCTGGTATGGGGCGCTACGGGATGTGTACGTCTATCTCGAGGGAGGGCCGCCCTTCTTAAAGACAAGCCCCACGGAGCCTAAGAGGATTAGAAAGATGGAGTGGTCCTGGGTAGGCAGCCCCACCGTTCCCATTTCTCTTGATCTAGAGGTTGACGAGACAGCCACAGAGGGTAGCTACACCGTTAATGTGGTGTTCATATACACCAGGTACAGCGACGCTGTCGGCACCAGGGGAGGGTACGAGAGATTCAAGCAGGTGGAGCCTATCACCATAAAGATCCGGGGGAGGCCTGAGCTCAAGGTTGTGGTTAAATCCTCGAGCCCCGAGAAAATACGCCCCGGAGACCTGGCGGAGGTCAGGATAAGCGTTGTCAATCTCGGCAGCGAGAAAGTGAGGAACGTCCTCCTTTACCCGAAAGGCAGCCCTCCGGTTGACCTGCTGTGGTACTCCGAGGTCTTGTACATAAACGAGATACCGCCCCAGGGACAGGGCAGCGTCTCTTTGGCTGTTGACGTGGCCGAGAAGGCCGCCGCCGGGGATTACTCTCTGCCCATGCGTATCTCCTATGAGGACGGCTCAGGAAAGCGCCTCGAAACCGATGCCGTGGTCACCGTCACCGTGGACGAGATCGCCGACTTTGAGGTTAGACCCGTGCTCAACGATGTCACCGCCGGGGAAAGAGACGTTATGATAACGTACGAGTTAAGGAACATCGGCAGCCTGGAGGCCGAGGATGTTAAGGCAGTGCTCAAGGCGAGCTATCCCTTCACCCCCACGGGGAATGAGTACTTCGTCGGCTCCCTTAAGCCCGGGTCAAAGACCGAGATTGCCTTTCACGTAGATATAGACGACGACGCCTCTGCCCAGCGATACCCCGTGGACATTATCCTGCAGTGGAAGGAGGAGGACAGGGACTACTCTGATAAACTGTCCTCCTACATATACGTGGAGAAAGCTGAGGAGACCCAGAGCTACTATGCCCTTGGTCTCTTGATTTTGCTGGCCCTGGCGGTGGCGGCGAGGAAGTTCTTTAAAAAAAGAGCCTGAGACGCCGGCGGGTTTATATAAAAACTTATAAAGGGGCATTCGATATCGATAAGCGGTAAAGGTGGATAGACTTGAACAAGAGAGAGAAGATCATGGACCTAGCCCTCAGGCGGGGTTTCCTTTGGCCGAGCTATGAAATCTACGGCGGCCTCAGCGGGTTCTATGACTATGGGCCCCTCGGGGCCACCTTAAAGAACAGGCTCGAGGCTAAGTGGCGGGAGTTCTACTGCGTCAGGGAGGGCTTCCTCGAAATTTTCACCCCCACCATAGGCCCTGAGGAGGTATTTATCGCCTCTGGCCACGTGGAGAACTTCGTGGACCCCATGATTGAGTGCCAGGGATGCGGCGAGGTCTTTAGGGCGGATGAGCTGATCAAGGAGCTCACCGGTTTTGACCCTGCAGGGCGGTCCTTTGAGGAGCTTGACGAGTTAATCAGGGAGAAAAATGTGCGCTGCCCGAGCTGCGGCGGAAAATTCAGCAACGTATGGAGCTATAACCTGATGTTCCGCACAACCATCGGCCCGGGAGGCGGCAAAACTGGTTACCTGCGGCCGGAGACGGCGCAGGGCATGTTCCTCCTCTTCAGCAGGCTGTACGGGTTCTACAGGAAAAAGCTCCCCTTCGGGGCGGCCCAGCTCGGCCGTGCCTATAGGAACGAGATCTCCCCGAGGCAGGGGGTTATCCGCCTCAGAGAGTTCAATCAGGCGGAGGTGGAGATATTCGTGGACCCTGAGGACAAGACCCATCCACGGTTCAAGGATGTCGCCGATAAAAAGCTCCGAATAGTCCCCCAGGACGGTAAAGAGCGACGCCTCAGAGCGGGGGATGCGGTGAGGAAAAAAATGATCGCCCACGAGCTCCTGGCGTATCACCTCCTCCTTGTCCAGGACTTCCTCTCGGCTGTGGGCATACCCCTGGAGAAGATACGTTTCAGGCAGCATCTCCACACGGAGATGGCTCACTACGCCGCGGAGTGCTGGGACGCCGAGGTCAATACCGACAGCTACGGATGGATCGAGGTCGTGGGCATTGCGGACAGAACAGACTATGACCTCAGGTCCCATGCGGAGAAGAGCGGCTCAGATCTATCGGCCTTCATCCAGTTCACCGAGGAGGAGCAGCGGGTAGAGTGGAGGCTTCTCCCGAATATGTCCGTGCTGGGTCCCAGGTACAAGGGGCTGGCCGGAGAGATAAAGAAAGTTCTCTCCGACATGGGGGCTAAAGAGGTGGAGTTCTTCAGAGAGCACGGATACCTTGAAATCGAGGTGTCCGGGGAGAAAATACGCCTCGACGAGGAAACCCTCTCGTTAAAG
>JALUUU010000209.1 GCA_027021185.1 archaeon
TAGCTGGCAGACCCCATGTCCCCAGGAATCAGCACCGGCTGACCATACCTGCTGTATTTATCTGGTACTCCCCTGCTCTTTGGCCCGAAGGCTCTTGTAGCCCCTTTACGGTGAACATACACCTTCCTTTTCTCGCCGTCAACCCTGTGCACCTCCAGCTTTGCTATGTTATGGGCCACCTCGTATACCATGTGCATGCCGAGGTCAAGGGCGTCTTTACCCAGCACCTTCTCAAAGCTCTCCCTGGTCCAGTGGGCTATTGCCTGCCTGTTGGCAAATCCGTAGTTGACTCCGCACTGCATTGCGGCATAGTAGTCCTGGGCCTCGGGAGATGAGGCTGGGGCGCAGGCGAGCTGTCTATCAGGCAGAGCGATGCCGTACTTCTTCACAGCTCTTTCCATCACCCCTAGGTAGTCAGAGCAGATCTGATGGCCGCATCCTCTCGAGCCGGAATGAATCATTACAGTTATCTGCCCCTTTCCATGGATTCCAAAGGCCCTGGCTATTTCCTCGTTGTAGATCTCGTCCACAACCTGTATCTCGAGAAAGTGGTTACCTGAGCCAAGGGTCCCCAGCTGGGGGACGCCTCTTTTTTTTGCGAAGTCGCTGACCTTTCTCGGGTCAGCACCCCGCATCCTGCCGTTTTCTTCGATGAATTCAAGGTCCTCCTCCCATCCATAGCCGTTCTCCACCACCCATTTGGCCCCCAGGCGCAGCACCTCATCTAATTCTCTTTTGCTCACCCGTATCTTACCGTGCTTCCCCACGCCGGATGGAATGTTGCTGAACAAATGATCTGTGAGCTCTTTTATTCTTGGCCTCACATCCTCCAGGGAAAGGTCTGTTCTGAGAAGCCTTACTCCACAGTTGATGTCGAAGCCTACTCCTCCTGGAGAAATAACTCCCTCCTCGGCGTCAAAGGCCGCTACGCCCCCTATTGGAAATCCGTAGCCGTAGTGAATGTCTGGCATGGCTATGGAATACTTCACTATTCCCGGCAGGCAGGCAACATTAGCGCATTGTTTAAGGGCTCCCTCCTCCACATCTTTCAGCAGCTTTCTGTTAATGTATATCCTCCCAGGTACGCGCATGCACTCTTGGGTATCCTTATCCAGCTCCCAAGTGTAATTTGAAAGCTTTTTAAGCTTCATCTCCATCACCTACACATCAAGGACAAACCTTGCCCGCCAGCCGTGATTTTTCTTTACCTCCATCATGTGATAAGTGACAGCCTTAACCTCGGTTTTAATTTCATGAGAGTCATTTGTCTCCTCCCCCCATGCACTGCCTCTGAGGAATATTTTTTCTTCATCGACTGAGACAGAAAATTTGCTAAACATCATCCCGTATATGTCTTTGAGGCCGAGAAGCTGGGTGAGCCACTCCCTCAGCAACCCCTCAAGGTCTTCAGCAGATACTTGGACCTTTTTCTTCTTCACAGGATTTACCTTTTTAGTGTTACACATGACGTTGAACATGGCGAGGGCAGCATTTTCAAAAACCTCGTCCAAGGTATCTCCCCATGCTTCCACTCCCACATCAGCTGTGACGTTAAAATACCGGTATTTCATCAGTTATTTCTTTCCTTTTCGATAAAATAAACTTGATGGCCGCTCCTAGGAATCATATGCATAGAGTGGGTCGAATAAGTTTAAATTGTAAAAAGCCTTAGTGGAGGATAATATATCGTCGAGGTGGATGTTATGAAGATTGGGATTGTTTTGTCAACTAACGAACCTGAGGCGGCGTGGAACGCCTTTAGATTTGGATTGATGGAGTTGTCTCTGGGCCATGATGTGAAGATGTTCCTATTGGGAAAGGCAGTTGAAATAGAGGACATAAATGAGCCAAAGTTTAATGTCGTAGAAAAAGCTCAGGAGTACCTAGAGAAGGGCGGTGAAATCCTGGTCTGCAGTACATGCCTTGTCTCAAGAGGGATGAAGGACGATTTTAAGCTGAGCCCCCCATCAACGATGAAGGACTTGGCAGATCTGGTCAACAACTCAGATAAAGTGATAACCTTCGGGTAAAGGGGGATTACGTTCCATTTTTTTAAAGGAACTGGATTTAGAATTCATAAATTTTATGAATCTTTCTTAAACTGTCTTATTCTTTCTTATTCTTTCTTAAATAGTATTATATTTTAACACTTAGATTTCAGGCATAATTTCAATCACCCTTTCCCGAAAGGAATGTTGCATGATGAACCAGGCGAAAATAACCATCGGCATCATCCTGTTAACAACCCTTATACCCGCGGTATATGGTGCAGGCGATCCCAGCGGCGAGGGCACATTCACCGAAGACATAGCAGGGGCGCTGACTTCTCTGAACTTCGTATGGGTTCTTGTGGCGGCATTCCTGGTTTTTTTCATGCAGGTGGGCTTTGCTATGCTCGGCGCGGGAGTGCTGAGGGCAAAAAACGCCACCAACTTCTTTACCATGGTCTTCATGGACTTCTCCCTTGGTGCTATTGCTTTCTGGGCTGTGGGCTTTGCCTTAATGTTCGGGGGCTCGGGCCTGGCCGCGGGCCTAGAATTCGGCAACAAGCTGATAGGCTACAGCGGCTTTTTCCTGAGGGGAGATGCCTACGACGTTTGGACCTCCACTCTATTTCTCTTCCAGATCATGTTCGCCGCAGCGGCGGCCTCGATCGTGGCATGTGCCGTGGTTGAGAGACTTAAATTCCGGGCATATATGCTGTACACCATCGGAGTTACAGCTTTCATATACCCCGTTTACGGTCACTGGATGTGGGGTGACGGCTGGCTCGCAAGCCTGCCCTTTGGGGTGGGTGCAAGAGACTTCGCGGGCTCTGCAGTCGTCCATATGATAGGGGGACTTGTCGCCCTGGCGGGGGCATATATGCTTGGACCCAGGATAGGCAAATACAATGAAGACGGCACTCCCAACGTGATTCCCGGCCATAACATGACCTACATAGTTATAGGAACCTTCATACTCATCTTCGGATGGTTCGGTTTCAATGCGGGCAGCACCTTAGCCGCCACCGACTTGCGGATAAGCGTGATAGCCTTAAACACCTTTTTGGCGGCCTCGGCCGGTGCCTCGGCAGCCTGCCTGATAATGATATCCAAGACAGGCAAGGCAGATATAACCATGATCAGCAACGGCGCCCTGGGCGGCCTGGTGGCTATCACCGGCCCAAGTGCCTATGTCGCTCCGTGGGCATCTGTAGTAATAGGTGCGGTTGGGGGTGCAGTGTTCATCGCGGCTTTCTGGTTCGTGGAATGGAAACTAAAAGTCGATGATCCGGTGGGCGCTATCGCATGCCACGCTGCCAACGGCGCCTGGGGAATGATAGCCCTGGGAATCTTCGCCGACGGAACCTACGGCGGAGTTAAGGGTTTGATAGTCGGAGAAACTGGGCAGTTGGTTGCTCAGCTCATTGCAGTGGGAGCGGCTCTAGTATGGGGGCTGGGCATGGGGCTGCTCCTCTTCGGAACCCTTAAATACACAATTGGTATTAGAGTAAGTCCTGAGGAAGAGCTTCAAGGATTGGACATCACCCAGCATGGGGCTGGCTCTTACCCTGAGTTCGTTGCAACAGGCGCAAAGGACGGTAGGTGAGATGAAGAAAATAATGGCAATAATACGGCCCGAGAAGATCACCGAGGTTAAACTCGCCCTGGAGGAGAAAGGATTTATCGGATTGACGGTATCAGAGGTTAAAGGCAGGGGTAGGCAGAAGGGCATACTTCAACAGTGGCGTGGCAGGGAGTACAGAGTTGACATGCTGCCAAAGGTGAAGCTGGAGATAGTTGTCCATGATGAAGAGGTTGAAGATGTTATCCAGACCATTGTGTCGGCCGCCAGAACTGGCAAGATAGGCGACGGCAAAATTTTCGTGTCTGACGTTGTTGAGGTTGTTCGGGTGCGCACCGGTGAACGGGGAAAAGACGCCCTTTAGAGTCCAGCCACCCGAATCATTTCCCAGTTTCTCTTTCTCGAGGCAATAAATTTATACAGCAAACCGTTTATTTGTTGAGCATGGAGGATTTCCTTAAAAGCCTCGACCAGGAGAGCGGGAAAAAACTCGCAAACATGATCATGGGCATAACTGAGCAGAAAGCCATGCTGCAGCAGGTGCTTGCAAAGTACGGAGCAGAGAAGCCTGGGGATATCCTGCGTGGCATCGAATCCGGGGAGCTTGAGGAGCATCCGGCTTATGAGGATTATCTATCCGTGGTTTCCCTTCTGGCGGGAATAGAGGAGCTCCGCGAGATCTGTCGTGATTTTTTGGAGAAGGTCTGAACATGATGCTTCACCATCGCCTCTCAGAGGTATGTGAAAAGGAATTCTCCGATATTCTGGATGGAAAACCGCAGATTTTCTACGACGGAATCAAAGTGAAATTTTTAGACGGATCCGAGTTGATGGTAAGGTACTCCTCGATGAAGGAGTATTCATTTCACTGGACAGGCGTCGAGGGAGAGTTCAGGATAGATACTGCGCCGATTTACAGGGAACTGGATACGTTCCCTAACCACATACACGAGAGGGGAGATGTAACCAGAGACGAAGTCACCAGCCCAGATAAAGATCCTGAGGAAAACCTGAGAAGGGTCATCAGGTACATAGCGGAGAAGCTTGAAGAGGATTAGACCTCATTCAGTAGTCTCTTTTTCTGAAAACCACAATGGCGCCCAGCAATGGGGCTATCACCCACACCGCAAGAGCCAAGGCAAAGACCATCGAGCTGTAGGCTTCAGGTATCAGGGTGGCCAGACCGAGGGACGTCCTCATAACCTCCAGACCGAGAAGGTTCAGTAACCTGAAAGCATCAGTAGGGTTGAGCATCAAAAGGAGCGAGAAAACCTTTGTACCCAGGGCACCTTTGGTGAAGATCATTAGGCCCAGGAGAATTAGGTCATAGATGATGACGAAGAATATCCAGATAGATATCGCTCCAAATACAGCCCTTGATTTTTGTCCGGAAATAGCTGATAGAAATAGGGCAAGGCTCAGGAACACCATCCCAAGGAGAACCGAGGTGGCTATAAAAACTAGGTAGCTCCCCAGCTCTTCAATACCCGCGGCGAGGGCGATGACGATCCCAGCGAGGCCGTAGCCCATGGCTGTGGAGAGGAACAGTATTGTGGACAGCCCGATAAACTTTCCCATAAGCACCTCTGCCCGGGTTACTGGGAAGGATAATAGGAGACCCAGGGTACCCATCTCATCCTCCCCAACTATGGCGTCGTATCCTAAAAGAAGGGCGACGAGGGGGACGATGAAGATGCTCAGGCTGACGAGGCTCGCCACGGTGACATCGAATCCCCTTACTCCGAGCATTCCTGTGGGCGCGGAGCCAAAGTAGGCTATACCAAGGGCCAGCAGGGTGAAAATAATCGATATAGCTATTATCCTGGTGTCGCGGCGAGCGTTGAGAAACTCTTTCTCAGCAACCCTGAGAAGGATCCTTATGGCCACTGTGACCCCCCTCCTTCCCTTTTTTCTTCTATGTACTTTAGGAACACATCTTCCAGGGATGGCTCCTTTATCTCCAGGTCTTTAAGCTTCACTCCTGCTAAGCCAGCAAGGATCTTGGCCATGTCTCTGTTGGCGCATGTTATCTTTAATCTGGCTCCGTCTAGGAACGCCTCCTCGGCACCTGCATTGAGCATCTCCTCCACCACGGATTCGTCAGGAATGGATAAAGTAGCTGTTATTATGCATCGAAGCCCAACCGTTTCAAGGAGTTCTCTGAAGCTTCCTGAGGCGATTATTCGGCCGTTGTTCATTATCCCTATTCGATCCACGACCTCCTGGACCTCTCCAAGGATGTGGGATGAGAGCACGACCGTGACTCCCTCTTCCTTGAGGTTCTTGATCATCCTTTGAAACTCTCTTACGCCTCTGGGATCCAGACCCGAAGTGGGCTCGTCGAAGATCAGAATTCTAGGATCGCCCAAGAGGGCCACCGCTAGGCCCAGGCGTTGGCGCATGCCCTTGGAGAATTTTTTTACTTTTTTTTCGCCGGCATCTAATCCCACCGTCTCAAGCATTCCACGATATTTTTCAAAGGGAACCCCCTTTAATCTGGCAAAAAACCGCAGAGTCTCCGATGCCGTCAGATTCTCATAGAAAGCCACATTCTCAGGGAGATAACCAATCTTTCTCCTGACATCCTTAAACCTTCCACCATCCCTTACACCATCGATGAATATCCTGCCTGATGTCTGACGTGAAAGCCCCACGAGAATCTTGATTAAAGTGGTTTTACCGGCGCCATTGGGGCCTATCAGTCCAAATACCTCTCCCTCTTCTATGGATAGTGTGACATCATCCACGGCTTTTATCGGGCCGTAATCTTTTGACAGGCTCTCTATCTCAATCATCTTCAATGTAATCCCTCCAGCCTTGCCATGGTTCCATGAGGGGATAGCTGTCTACGACGCTCGGGGCTTGGAGAACGGGGAATCTGCTCTCGGCAAGTCTAATACTCTGAATTGAGGGGCTGTTCATAAGTAACTTTATTAACGGATATTTCCACACAAGTCTCTGAACCAGGTCCACAGGTCTGTACTGTATGTCACCTATTCCGTCGCTGTTGGCGTCCCAACCCGTGTAGTCACTCCAATAGTTGCCCCGTCCATTGTAACTCCATTCCTGGTCAAAGACTCCGACATACTTGATCTGGTTTTTATTTCCGATGAAGGAATTATTGAAAACCATATTTTTCTCTGAGCCCGCCCACACGTGTGCCCCGATATCGTTTTCTAAAACGAGGGTGTCGGTTATCTCGTTGTATAGGGAATTGTATAGGAATATCCCAATCCCATTCCTCGCTACAATGTTGCCTGTAATCAAGCTTCTCTCAACATCTCTCAGCAGAATGCCGTACTGGGTGTTGTTCCATGCTTTGTTTCCTTTTAACACCAGGTTCTTTGAAAACATCGGCGCGAGACCTGCTTTATTGTTGTAAGATATTATGTTCTCCACGATACAGTTGTCAGAGTACATATAATGAACACCGTATCGGAGATTAGATATGGTATTATTCTTTAGGATGGTGCCCTCTGATACAGAGATGTATATGCCGTCCCTGGAGTCTGTTATTGTATTAGCATAGACACGGGCGTTGTCCGCATCCCATAGGTGAATCCCGTTCCCCCGCAGGGGGGACGGAAGATA
>JALUUU010000210.1 GCA_027021185.1 archaeon
AAATAAAAGGCAAAGGGTCTCCCTTCAATTGATGGGGA
The DNA here is from genome assembly GCA_027021185.1 of archaeon. GTDB lineage: Archaea > Hydrothermarchaeota > Hydrothermarchaeia > Hydrothermarchaeales > JALUUU01 > JALUUU01. The sequence goes on from JALUUU010000210.1 coordinate 39, forward strand.
GACGTTATCTTTGGCTGTATGGGCCATGAGACACCTGATCCTCATGGGGTTGCTGGTTTTCACGTCGCTGTGTCTTGCCCAGGAACCGGAGACCATTAAGGAAGAGGTGCAGCCGGCCCCGCCCCAGGGATACGTGGAAGCCCTTGTCCAGGACGTTAGAATAGAGCACTCAGGCAGCGTTGTCTCCATAAGGGCCGTGGATTCTAATATGTCCCTCGACATCCACGTTAGCAGGGTACAGGGAGAAAACATCTACATGGCTCTTCACAACATCACCTTCTCAAGGCCTCTCACCCATGATTTGATTCTCAGTTTTCTGGAGAACTCTGGGATGAGGATTAAACATATAAGCATCGACCGCCTGGAGGAGGGGATATACTACTCCACCATCCTAACCACGGGCAGGGAGGGGGATGTCTCGGTGGATGCAAGACCCTCGGACAGCATTGTGCTGGCCCTCAAGGTGGGGGCACCCATATACGTTAAAAAGGACCTCCTGGAGAAGGAGAGAAAAGCCGGCAAGGAGTTCCCGGAGATAGAGGCCTAGGACTGGGATATTGGTTAGGACAGGAGATGCACGTTCCCCAGCCTGACGTTTACTAAGTGCTTCTCAGCCGCCGCCAGGCACTCCCGGGCCTCTTTCCAGGAGGAGGTGGGAAGGTCCTGCATCTTATACTGGGGGTGGAAGGCTAGGAGGGAGTAAGGTATCTCAGGGCTCAGATGAGCCACGAATTCGGCGATTCTCCCAACCTCCTCGGCATCAACGTATCCAGGCACGAGGAGGGTGCTGGCCACCAGAAAGGGGGGATCCCCACGTTTCTCCATGTACCCTGCCAGGGCCTCGAAGTTCCTGAGGGTGGCCTTGTTCGAGACACCGCAGAGAGCTATGTTAAGCCCCTCGTCCCAGGCCTTCAGGTCGAACTTGATGCATCCCCCTGAGTCGAGGGAGATCTCAGCCACTTTCCTGAGGGCCCATTTGGAGAAATTTCCGTTGCTCTCAAAGCATATCCGCAGGATCCTGTCCCCAGCCCTCTCGGCGGCCAGTTTACTCGTTTTGATGGCGTGCATGGCCTGGGATGATGGGTCGCCGCCGAAGTAGCATATGCAGCTAGTTTTCTCATCAACGTGGTCGGCCAGCTGCTGCGGGGTCATCCGTGGGCTAAGGGTCCTGGTGTTTTCCCTGTAGTGCCAGTTCTGGCAGAAGAGACAGTCATATGTGCAGGAGCCGTAGAACACGGCGAGGTTTTTATACCCGATTTCAGGCCCCCTGGAGGAGTACGCATACCTCGGATACCCCGCTCCCGTGCAGCCGGCGCAGCACCACGCGGCGACGCAGTTAGTCGGTAGGGGGTCGTAGTAGCACTCAACCACGCCCTCCTTCCTGGCCAGGTCTAAGAGCCTGTTGTTCTCGTTTCTCCTCAGGCCGCAGTACCCCTTCTCCCCCTCGGCTATTATGCACTCATGGGCGCACAGCGGGCACCTAACACCTCTCTCTGCCCTGGGAGGAGCTGGTGGAAGGCCAAACACCGCCCTGCTCCTCTCGTGAGCTCTCATGGCGTGGGGGAGGGCGTCCTCCGGCCTGGCCTTGATACACTCCCCGCACACCCGGAGGGCGGAGGAAATCAGGGGAGATTTTTCCCCGCAGACCCTGCACTTTTCCATCCCGGTAAACTATTTATGCAAAAAGGGATAATAATTTATTGGGGAGAGGAAATGGCTGGTCCTGTAAAAGATATGTTCCTCAGGATCGCGGAGGAGTGGGAGAAGTACTGGAAGGATAAGGTGGGGCTATACGACTTCCTGGTCGACTACGTCGAGATAAATGACGACCAGAGGACCTACGTCATTAAAAAGAAAAAGCTGGGCAGCAGGCAGTAACCAAAAAATATAAACCTCCACGATGCTGAGGGGGGCTCATGAAGGTTCTCGTAGACGACGTTGGCAGCTTTCCCCTTCTTCGCGGTATCTCCAAGGATGCCTTTGCCAGGGTTTATCCTAAGGCCCTAAGGATGTGCGCCGAGGGAAAAAGTCCTCTGGAGGACGAGGCGGTGGCGGAGAACTTCTACAAGCCCGTGGCGGCATCTCTCGCCTCAAAGGTGTCCTCCGGCCTGGACGTGATTAACTATCCCCAGCATTACGACATGCATAAACAGTTCTTGGAGCCCATAGCAGCGTTCCAGGAGGAGCCCTTCCTGGTGGAGAAGAAGTACGCGGTCATCCCCGAGCTCAGGGTGGTCGAGAAAGAGGCCAGCAAATACGGCAAGCTGATGCTCAAGGTCTGCGTAACCGGCCCCATCGAGCTTCACCTGAGAACCGACTTTGGCTACCACATCTATGAGGAGATCCTTCTGAACCTGGCTGAGAGCGTGAACCGCTTCCTAAGGAACTCGATGCTCTCCACCAATCACGTGGAGACGGTGGCCGTTGCCATAGATGAACCCAGCCTGGGATTTGTGGATCTGCTGAACATAGAAGAAGACGCCCTGGTCAGGGCCCTGGAGGCCAGCGTGGAGGGAATAGCCGCCAGGGTCCAGATACACCTTCACACCCTTAAATCCGCCCACATCCCCCTGCAGGCGGAGGGGATAGATATTATTACAGGGGAGTTCGCCGCATCCCCGATGAACATGGACATCCTCACAAAGAAAACCCTGGACGAGCACGATAAATACCTGCGGGCGGGGGTGAGCAGAACCAATATCGACTCCATCATAGGCGAGCTCGTTGAACGCGGGGCCGAGCCCGAGCCCGAGATGCTGGTGGAGGATGAGGAAACGATAAGGAAGAGATATGAGGAGGTTCTCAGCCGCTACTCAGACCGCGTGGTGTTCGCAGGCCCGGATTGTGGCCTGGGATCGTGGCCCTCCCAGGGGGTTGCCCGGCTCCTCCTGGAGCGAACAGTTAGGGCGGTTAAATCCCTCAGCCAGTAGCTAGCCTAGCCCTCCACCCGCCAGCGCCCCTTTCTAAGGGCCTCCTCCAGTTTTCTGACGTTGTTCTTATTCAGCCGGTACTTGCTTATCACGCCGTCGTACTTCTTCGTGACAAGCATCTCTACGAGGTCCTTTATCTTAAACCTCAGTTTTTCCAACTTTTCCACCCCGTTAGAAATTTTCGGTCTCCCGGATAATAAGACCTTCGTTTGCAAAGATGCACCAAAAATGTGCATTTTTATTTCGTGTTTTATGCAGAGCCCCTGGGGCGCCGGAAAACCACCCCTATAAAGCCGTGGTACTCGTCTATTCTGGCCCTCACCCTGCGGGTAGGGGTTAGACCCATGCTGCTCATCTTCTCCTCGACTTCTCCAAGGGTTATGGGGGTTTCCAGTTTCTCTATGGCGTTGAAAAACCTGCGGAGCCTGTCGTTGAGGCTTTCCACCCTGTTCCTCCGGGGGGTTCCCTCTTCCTCGATGATTATTATTTTTCCACTCCTCCGGGACACCCGGACCATCTCCCTGAGGGCTTTCTCCTTGTCCCCATACCAGAGCAGTCCCAGGGAGCTTATCACGACGTCGAATCTTTCCCCGGGGAAAGGAGCCTCTTCCACGTCGTCTATTATGAAGTCCACCTCCACCCCTGCCTCTGCGGCGTTTTTAACCGCTCTCTTCACCATTTCGACAGAAAAGTCAGAGGCCGTGACCTTGGCGCCAGGGATTCTGGCAGCGTTGACCGCTATCACCCCTGTCCCGGTGCCGACGTCCAGCACTCTCCCCCTTATTTCCTCCCTCAGCTTGTCCACCATCTCTCTCTGGGCCCGGACGTGAAGGGTTTCTTCCATGAAGGGGTCGTAGTCATCCGCGACAAGGTTGAAGGCATCCTTTATTTCGGCTTTAATCTTGCGTATGCCCATTTCTCCCTTCCTTGAACGATAATTTTTTACTCTGGATGAGGAATAGGTAAGTAATTGCCCGGAAGTTGGTGGTCAGTATGAGGTATATATTTTTGACTGTGGCTGTGGTTCTTCTTATTTCCGCATGCATCTCGTCATCCTCTGGCGGAGGGGTTTCTCTGGCAGAATGGCCATATGGATACACCTCCGCGGTGGCGGTGACCTTTGAAACCGAGGTGCCTTCTAAGGCTCAGCTCTCTGCCATTTCCCGGGCACTGCGGGAGCGAAACCTTAACGCGACATTCTTCGTCGTCGCCGGATACTTCCAGGAAAATCCGGAGGTGCTGAACGAGATAAGGGACTTTGAGGTGGGTAATCTCGCCTGGATGCAGAGGGACTGGAAGGGGAGGGAAATCACAGCGGAGTTTCAGCGGGAGGAGATATCCAGGGCGGACGCGTGGCTCAGGAATAGGGGCTTCCATCCCCGAGGATACCGCGCCCCATTTCTATCGGTGAACACCGATACCTATCCGATCCTGGAGGACCTGGGGTACACCTACGACACGAGTCAGTGGTTCGGGTTCTTCCCATACAGGGTGGATGGAATAATCGAGGTCCCGCTGAGTCTGAGCTATGATCTTTACTGGAGCGACCTGTCCATGAGCCACTCCATGATCCCGACTTATCTGGCCTTCGAGCAGAGCCACAGAAAAGGAGGCCTCTTCACCTTCTACGCCCACACCAACAAGGTATACCTGAACATGCACAACTTCACCCGGTTCCTGGACTACGCCCTCTCCCGTAATGTCTGGTTCGCCTCAACATTTGAAGTGGCTGACTGGTGGATCAAGAAGGAGAACCTGGCCCTCAGGGTGGAGGGAAACAGGGTCATAGTCACCAACAGCGGTGATGAAGCCGTCTCAGGGGTGACTGTGAAGCTGCCTAAGGGGAGGTCCCTGAAGGGGGCGCAAACCATTAAGCATAGGGATGGCCACACCTACGCTGTCCTGCCCGAGATAGGTCCTAACTCTCAAATAATCCTGGAGTACTAGTCATGAATCTCAATGAGGAAGCGGTTAAAATAGCTGAGAATATGCTGGCAGAGGATGAGCGCCTCAGGGTTAAGGCAGTCACCATCGGAGGCGCCACCGTAGTGGACTGCGGCGTCAAAGCCGAGGGAAGCTTCGAGGCGGGAAGGCTCTTCATCCAGGCATGCATGGGGGGCCTCGCAGAGGTGGATTTCCGCCTCGGGGAGCTGGGTCTTCCGTGGGTGCAGGTGGCCACGTCTCACCCCGCTGTTGCCTGCATAGGCGCCCAGAAGGCCGGCTGGATGATTAAAGGGAAGGACTTCACCGCCCTTGCCTCTGGGCCGGGGAGGATCCTGGCGGGGAAACCCAGGGAAACATACGATAAGCTCGGATACAGGGAGGAGGCAGGGGAGGCTCTCGTAGCCCTTGAGGCCGCGAGGTACCCCACGGAGGATGTCGTGAAGGAGGTCGCTGAGGGATGCGGAGTTGAAGCAGGGGACCTATATATCTTGATGGCGAGAACCGCATCCATAGTGGGCTCTGTGCAGGTATCCGGCAGGGCGGCGGAGACGGCCCTGTACAGGATCGATAAGCTGGGATATGATGTCGGGGATGTGGGCCATGTTATGGCTGAGGCGCCCGTCGCCCCGGTGGTCGGGGGGGACGCGAAGATGATGGGGGTGTCCAACGACATGATAATATACGGCTCCCGGGTTTATCTATCAACCAGGGCAGAGCTGGAGGTTCAGGACATCCCATCCACGGGATCCTCTGCGTATGGCAAGCCCTTTGGAGAGATCTTTAAGGAGGCGGGTTACGACTTCTACAAAATCGATCAAGGCATCTTCGCGCCTGCCGAGGTCTGCGTGAACAACCCTGCCTCAGGAATGCTTAAAAAGGCAGGGAGGGTTAACCTTGATGTCGTTAGGCGCTCGGTGGGACTATGAAGAAAGTATACCTAGTGGGTGCGGGACCAGGGGACCCTGGGCTCATAACCGTTAAGGCCCTAGAGCTCATCAAAAAAGCGGATGTCATAATCTACGACCGCCTCGTGTCCAAGGATCTCCTGAAGCACGCCAAGGAGGGAGCAGAGCTCATATACGTGGGGAAAAGGGAGGGGAGGCACTCCTTCACCCAGGAGGAGATAAACAAGCTCCTGTTGGAGAAGGCGGAGGAGGGGAGGATAGTCGTCAGACTCAAAGGCGGCGACCCCTTCGTCCTGGGCAGAGGGGGAGAGGAGGCAATGGTCCTGGTAAAGGCGGGAATCGATTACGAGGTGGTTCCCGGAGTGACATCGGCGATAGCGGCTCCCGCGGCCGCCGGGATACCCTTGACGGACCGCCGCTACGCCAGCAGCTTCGCAGTGGTGACGGGCCAGGAAGAACCTGGGAAAAAAGAGAGGCTGGACTACGGCGCCATCGGCACAGACACCATAGTGCTCCTGATGGGGGTGTCGAATCTCGGCAGGATCGTCGAGGACTTGATGAGGACCAGATCTAGAGACACCCCGGTGGCCATAATAGAGAGGGGTACGACAGAGGACCAGCGGGTCATAACCTCCACCCTGGGAGAGGTCGTAGAAAAAGCCAGGGAGATGGGGGTGAGGCCGCCGGCCGTAATAGTTGTGGGGGACGTTGTCAGGCTGCGGGAAATCCTAGGAAAATAGCTTATTCGTACCTGAGGGCCTCCACGGGGTCGAGCCTGGCAGCCCTCCATGCAGGATAAAGCCCTGAGATAGAGCCCACCACAACCGAGAAGACCAGGACCCCGAGAACGAGTTCTTTGCTTATGAGGGTCATGAACCCCGCCCCCAGGTATGCCTGTCCGGCGATGTGGATCGTCTTCGATATCGCCGCGCCCATGAGGATTCCCGCTACACCGCCCACGAAGCCTACCAGAGAAGACTCCACCAGGAAGATCTTCATCACAATGAGGTTGGATGCCCCAGTAGCCTTCATCACCCCTATCTCCCTGGTCCGCTCAAGCACCGCCATGAGCATGGTGTTCATCACTATCACCCCGCCCACGAGGATGCTGACGCTGGCGATCCCCCCGAGGACGAAGGTGACTATCCTGGTCATCCTGCTCAGCTCCTCTGCCAGCTCCCTGGTGGTCATTACCTCGAAGTCCTTTCCTCCGCGGAGCTTCTCCAGATGGTCCTCGATCCTTGTCGCGACCACATCCACGATATCCTTATTCTCAGCCACGGCGAAGATAGCTGTGATCTCGTTGGGGGTGTCGAAGAGGTTCCTGGCGACG
>JALUUU010000211.1 GCA_027021185.1 archaeon
CGTCTGAATCAACACCCCAGCAGCCACAGCCGCCACAAGGACAACCGCTATGAAGATAATCAAAGTACCAATCCCCATAGCAGCACGATTGTCCCTCCTAAACTTTTTCCAAGGTTTCATCGAACTCACTTTTTTACCTCCAGCATTTGTTGCTGGTATTTTTAAGAATAGTAGATATTTCTGCCTTTTTTGCATGTACTTTGTGAGATATTTGTGTAGGTAAATAGATTTAGAATTCAGCGAACGGCAATTCTAACAGAAGAAACAATTTTTCCCTTTATCCCCGTGTTTTGCCCTGAAATTTGCAATGTCTTAATATCTATGATTACTTTTATTAATCCTTATATGTGGTGCGTGGAAAGCGATAAAAGTGCAAAGGACATCGTTGAAGACCTCATAAAGCCATCGATGATTTTTATACAAATCTTAAAGCTGCTTAAAGCATCATTCCTCAAGTTTAGCTGTCTAATCCGGCAGCCGGCATACATCTGGGTGGGCCCTGTTCACCTCTAAACATAGGCACCACTAATGGGGGGTGGGGGCCCGGGGCTCACCCGATGCTCTTTTTGGATTAACCTTTATATAGAACAAATTTGACTATTAAACAAAAACTAGAGAACCCATATTACCCTTGGGGCAGGAGGCCGTACTTTGCCCAAAATAATGGTTGTAGACGACGAGGAGCACATCCTCTCCCTTTTTAAAATGGTTTTAGAGAATGAGGGCTACGATATCGTCTGCGTTTCCAGCGGGGAGGAATGCCTTAGAAGAATTAAAAAAGAGAGTCCGGACCTCATCCTCCTTGACATTATGATGCCTGGGATGAGCGGGATCGATGTAATGGAAAAAGCTCGCAAAATATCTCCCGATACTATAATTATAGTTGTCACGGCCCATGCATCTCTAGACTCTGCCATAAGTGCCGTGCACTATGGAGCAGGAGGGTATATTTTAAAGCCCTTTGACGTAAATGAAGTCGTAGCTATCGTAAAGAGGGCTCTGAGAGAGCGGGAATTAGAGGGGGAACTTAAAAAGTCTGAGGAGAAATACAGGTGCTTATTTGAAAACGCCAACGACGCTATTATCCTTTTATCTCCTGGACAGGGGCATGTTTTAGAGGTCAACAACAGAGCTGTGGAGTTTACTGATTACAGCAAAGTGGAGCTTGAAGACAAGCGTCTTGAAGACATATGTCCCGACGAGGAAATCTGCGGCATAGTTGAAAACCTGTCACATAACAAGGGGACGAATCCAGCGGTGTTCTATGAAGTGCCCTTTATCAGAAAAAATGGTGAGATGGTTTACGGTGATTTAAGTGCTGGGCTAGTTGAATACGGAGAGGAGAAATCAATTTTGTGCATAGTACGGGACATTACTGAGAAAAAGAAGTCCGAGGAAGAAATTAGAAGGCTCAAGGAATTCAACGAAAAAATAGTTCAGGAACTCCAGGAAGGGGTGCTGATGAAGGACTCTCGGGGACATGTCATATTCGCTAATCCCAGAATGACGGAGATGCTGGGGTATGATCGAGACGAGCTTCTGGGAATGCATTGGTCGGCTTTCGTGGCACCGGACTACAGGAAAAGGATGGAAAGGATCATGGAGAAAATGTCCGACGGAGCCAAGAGCAGGAATGAAGCTGTCCTTATATCGAAAGACGGAAGGGAGATACCGGTGGTTATAAGTACGACCCCGATGTTTGAAAATGAGTCTTTCAAAGGGGCTTTAGCCGTCATAACAGACATCTCCGAGATTAAGAGAGAAGAGGAGGAGATGATTAAGAGGGTGATAAAATACCGAGTTGAAAAAGGAAACACTTACCTCGTCAAAGAGAAAGAGCTTGAAAAAGGCCTTGATGTCCTTAAGGATCTTCTTAACGCGGGCTATAAAGGACTCATTATCACCCGCACCCCACCAACAAAGATGAAGAGCATGGTTGACGTGGATTTGCCGGTTGTCTGGCTGAGTGAAAAACGCTATGATAAAATGACTATCCCCCCTAATTTCTTCTTAATAGAGAAAACAATCGAAAACTATCTAGACAGGGATAGGGTAGTACTGCTAGACAGACTCGACTATCTCATTTTAAAGAACGGGTTTAAGAAAACAATGGAGTTTATTCAGAGACTCTGTGAGACCTTCTTCATACACAAAGCCATCCTCATCCTCTCAATGGACCCCCAGATCCTCGACGATAAAGAGATGAGACTCCTCGACAAAGAAGTCGGAGAGATTAAGCCGAAACACGAGGCAGATTTTCCGGAGGATCTCTATGAAATCCTGGAGTATGTTTACGAGCAGAACACTGTAGGTAAAAAGCCTGCTCACAAAGACATTGAGAATAAATTCAACATCACGCGCACAACTGCCAGGAAGAGAATTAATAGACTGAAACACTTGGGACTCCTCGAGGATAAGAAATGGGGGAAATATAAGATATTGAAAGTAACCGACAGGGGCAAAATGTACTTCTGAATCATATCTTACCCATATTAGCCGCCTTTTTGCCGCTACCTTAATACATACGGTTACCCCTCTATAGTATTGAAACAAAATGACCGATCACAGTTCAATGAAAAATGAAATAGACACCCTTATCCAGTCTCACACCAGAGAAGAGATAGACGGCATGGCGAGGGCTTTGGGCCTGAATCCGTCCGAATACCGGAGCACTAGGGATATCGCCAAAGCTATATTAGAATCCCTGCCCTCAGACAAGTGAATCCCCTTGATTAACTGTATTTAAACACGTGGTTATACCAACTTGCCACTTTTAACCATGTTTAGCCGTTCTTTGCTCATTACCTTAATGCCCACGGTTAACCCTGAATGATAGTCACCTCAAAAAACCAGCCACCGTGGAACCCGAGGATCTGCAGGGCAGGAAACCCCCGTCCCTGTCCTGCAACCTCCATACCCTGGTGATTTGAATGGCACATAGATGCATGATTTGTGGGGAATTAATCGACGAGGGTGAAGATTCGATCTGGAGGGGATACGACAGATACCACCTGAGGTGTCCTGATTCTTATCCCGAAGATTCTGGACCCTCCTAGATCCTGAATCATAACCTCTTAGAAATAGAGCCTTTTAGTGTATATCGCGACACCCAGCTGTGTATGTACTTGTGTAGGTGCACATATAGGTGCGCGTATATCTTCCTAGGCAGGTACTATTGTCGCCTAGGCTTTCTTCTCAATTATCAAAAAAGTCTTGCTGGCATGAGAAACTTCTAACTCAGGGTCAAATTCTGAAAGAGTGCCCAGCAGCTCATGGCTGGTTATGAAGCCCTTGAAGGATTTATTGAGGGAGTTGTAGAACTCGTATACGGTTACATCGAAGTCTACTAGGTCCGGAAAGATGTCGAAGAATACAATTTTTCCTCCAGGAGACACTGAAGAAACAAGGCTTTTTAATCCTTTTCTTATATTATCCAGGTAGTTTATTACCCACGCACATATGATATAGTCGTATCTGCCGAATACCGAGGCCTTCTCAAAATCAATATTCTTCACCTGGGCCCAGTCCATCCCTCTCCTTCTGAGACGCTTATTGGCTATTTTGGCAAGACCCTTTGATTTCTCTATCCCTCTGTAGCATCCGTTTGGGCCAACTAGCTCTGCGAAGTACACCGGAGCTACTGATCCGCATCCAACGTCAAGGACCCTGTCCCCGTTCTTTAATTTTAGGATGTCCTTTATAATCTCCCTGTAAACAAAGCAGAAAGGGTTGCTGAAGAATATGTCCCACACATCAGCGTCTTTTCCAAAAGACATCAAAACATTGGGATGGTCCTTACTTATGGCCTTGTAATGGGCCATGGCGGCTATGTCGTCGTACATTGCAATATATTCTGGTATGATATTTTCAAAGTCTCTCCGATTGAAATTCATTCGAAAATAGCCAATATCGTACGACCCATTTTTTTTCCTGAGCAGGCCGATCCTCTTTGAGGCGTTGAGATACTTCTCGAGAAACTCGTTGTTGGGGATGTATGGGACAGAAAAGGATTTTTTACCGTTTGAGGCATAGGAGAAGACGCCTATTTTCATGCCTAACTTGAAGAGGTTGTAAGCCAGGTTCTTGCTGTTCACCCTAAGGGTATCCTCGAGGAGGCTTACTCTGTCATCTATACTTCTTTCCCAATTATCCATAGAACTTGTAGTAATCTTTGGAATACTGCACCACCTCTTTACCGTATTGGGTCAGCCTGTAGTATTTGAACCCGTTCCTCTCCAATACCTCCACTAATCCCAGCTCAATAAGAGAGCTGTTGCCGTTGTACCTGTTTCCCATCCCCCTAAGACATCCTAGCACATTGGCTGGATCCGATCTTATGGCCCTAGCAAGTTCCGAGAGGTATGTATGATTAGGGTGAATGGAATCCAGATAGAAGAGCACCTTCCTCCTAAGGTCGCTTTTGTTTAAGGACCTCACAATGATGGGATCAATATAGAATATCTGTTGCTGCACAACCAATTCCCCTCAATCTGAGCTTCGTTGTCCCTAGCATTCCACCCCTACACCATCCCTTATATAGTTATTTTAAAAAATTTTTTAAATGCATGTTCACCATCGACGGTGTAAGAATGAGTGATAAACGTCGCTTTTTTTGCTAGTTTTCCGGTATCTAGGATCGATAATGAGATCTTTAATTATCAGGGGGTTAACTGATCCGAGATATCTGACTTTTTAGCCAGTGGGACCAAAATTAGAGAACATCTACGGAACAAATTAAAAGAAGAAGGCATGCGGCCATCGATAATAAATAGTGACAACAGCCCAGTGCAAAGGGTCACTATAAACAATGCATTCAGTGGCAAATATTTCGCTATTAAGCTTATTTTTGGATTATAAAAGCCGAACGATAGATATATGTGCCTGGAAATCAGATTCATAGTTACTATGGCAAAGATTATGGTGGTTGACGACGAGCCAGACATAGTCTATGTTGTAAGAGAGATGCTTAAAAGAAGAGGATACGAGGTGGTGGGGGCTAACAGTGGAGAAGAAGCACTTGAGAAGATCAAAAAAGAAAAGCCGGATCTTGTGCTCTTGGACATAATGATGCCAGGTATTGATGGATGGGAGACCTGCAAGCGGATCAAAGAGGGGGAGGATACCAAAGATGTTCTAGTCGCGATGCTGACTGTGATGGACAGCGAGCCCAACAAGGAAAAGAGCTTTCAGTTCTCCGGGGCTGACGCCCACATAACCAAACCCCTGATTGAAGATAAGATATTGAGCACGGTTGAATGGCTTCTTAGAAACAAGGCAAAGAAAAGAGATTAAAGGGGGGAGTGATGAAAGGAAATTTTCCCGAGAAATACGCTATTTTGCTTTTGGGACCTCCTGGGGTGGGCAAGTTCGAGTACTGCCTAGACCTTACCTGGCACTATCTAACGTCCGGTGAAAGTGTTATATACATAACAACCGAGCGCGGTCCAGATGAAGTCAAAGAGAGAGCCAGGGCTATCGGCTTGGATCTGGAGGCTTACGAAGGCAGATCATTGATATTCGTCGATGGATATTCATGGTCTGTTGGCAAAAAGTATGCCGCAGGATACAGCATTGAAAACCCCTCTAACCTTAACGAAATTAATATAAAAATAAAAAAAGCTGTTGATCAACTCTCCCCGCGAAGGCGTCTCATTTTCGACTCCCTTTCCCCCCTGTTTTTACACAACTCCGCCGATGCCGTGACAAAGTTCTTCCAGGTCCTGACTTCTCGCACAAAGACAGAATACGGCTCTATTCTCTGCACGCTGCAGGAAGGCGTTCATGACCCGCGGATAGTTAATACCCTCGTATACCTTGTTGACGGGCTTATCGAAATGGAGTATGAGGAGGGGAAGAAACTCATGAGGAAGCTACGGATCCACCACCTCCGTGGGGTGCAGGTTGATCAGAGCTGGATAAAATTCGATATAACCGATAAAGGAATTAGAATAAGAAACAAGCCTTGACTACTGCATCATATACGGCAGGGCCTCTTCTATACTTGAAACCTCTATCACCCTTATTCCCGGAATATCCACTCCCTGGCCTTTGGGCACGAGAATTGTCTTAATCCCCGCATCCCTTGCGGCCCTCGCTTTTGTACGCACATCACCCACGGGGCCTATGCTTCCGTCCTCTTCGATAGTCCCCGTTAGAACCACATCTTTTCTTATCTTTTTGTCCAGGAGATTCGCAATAAGGGCAACAGCTATACTAGATCCTGCGCTCTGCCCGGACAGAGCTAAAGTCTGATTGTAAGGATTCCCCACCCTGATTATTATGTCTTTATCTGAGAGACTCGCACCGGTAATGTTTTTAGCTATCTTCAAAGCGAGGGTTATAGAAGTCTGGGTACTGGTGAAGAAGAGAGTCTCGTCTATGCTCAATAAAAGCCTGCCCTCTCCGTCTCTTATCTCTGTTTGGGCAGGTAAAAGAACGCCCTTCTCCCCTATCACCGCTAGAATGTTAATAGTGGTTCTTTTCCCCCTCTCCCTGAGTATTATCCCAGTTTTATCCTTCAAAGTCTCCTCCACCTTCATCTCTGCCTTAACAGACACAGGATCTGCCACATCAAAGACATATTTGGTAGAGGGTATTTTAACAGCCCCGCTCGGAAGCCTATAGAGCTCAGTCCAGCCGGGTAAATCTCCGAAGCTGGTGTTTGAATATGGGTCGAGAATTATCCAGATGAACCCCTCTTTCTCATGTCCTTTAAGCATCAGCCTATTCTTCGCCCAGTCACCCTCGTCCTTAACCGCAAGGGTGGTGTGGAAGAAGTTATTCTCCGGGTCAAAAATAGTTATGATACCTGTTTCGTATCCCTCCACCTCCAACAGGGCACCCAGTAGCATCATCTTATCCTCTGCGTCTCCACCCCGGAGAGCCAGAGTCTCTAAGGGGAAGCGGGGATAATCATCCCCCGGGAGATTGTCTATCTCTGATTGGGTAAAGCTGTATATTACGCGGAGGTTCTCTTTCCTGATGGTTTCTCTGAGCCTGGGCACTTTTTCCCGGCCTTCAAGGCTCTCGTATCCCTTCAACCTTTTGATCACGTCTTTGAGTTTTCTCTTA
>JALUUU010000212.1 GCA_027021185.1 archaeon
GAGACATTGCTCTGAGCGCTCGTCAACAGCTTAGAGGCCATGAAGAAAGCCATCTTAGGGGTCTTCGCGGGGCCTGTGTAGATTTTCCTGTTCTCCAGTCCCAGCGCCAATCCCTCGCTGAAGAGCAGCCTGAGGTCGTGGTTGACGGAGGCGGGGCGCAGGACAAAGCAGTCCAGGTCATGAATGTGAATTTCTCCCCGCATGTGGGCGTCGGCGAGGTGAAGGGGGAGAGCCTTTAGGAGGGCATATTCCTTGAAGATACTGTCCGCCATGTGGGCGTGGAGCAAGCCAGGGTCTCTGAGGGATGGGTCCTTCCTCTCCCCCGCCTCGATGAGCTCGGCGGCATCGTACACAGGCATACCCAGCCTGGTGTAGTCTGCCCGGGCCTCTTCGAATCCGTGCTCCAGGAGCTTGACGTTCACCACCTCCCTTATCAGGGGGGCGGATACAAAATCCAGCTTCAGCCGCCGGAGCTCGGCCTCGCTCTCCCTGGCTATCATCTCCGCGAGCTCTCTCGGCAGCCTGGTCTCCATTATCAGGGACCTGGCAATCTTTTTACGGTCGAAGGATTCTATGGTGTTCCGGGAGGTCCTGACGAGCATGCTGTGGAATCTCTTGTAGCGCTCCGCAGCCTCAGGGTGTTTTTTGTAAAGAATCTCCAGGGTTCTCTCCTGAATCTCTTTGGTGGATATCCCGTCGTAGATAGCCCTGGAGAGCTCCATGGCCACTTCGGCCGCTGTGTAGAGCTCTATACCAGCCTCTATGCACTGCTGGGTTATGACATTAGGGTCGAAAATTTCGATATCCCCGGAGGTCTTAACAACCCTTATCCCGGACTGGGGCGCCGCCATCTTACCTCCCACGAAATTAGCTTAGATTTTCTAACATTTACCCAAGTAACAATTAGAATCTTAGTGCATTTATTCTTTTAAATATTTTTCGAAGTGATTTTATTAAGAATTTCAGAGGAATTTAATAGAATAATTAACTGCTGCGCATTGCTGGGTTCGCATATGGCCTGAGCAGTTAAAAAGATTAACCCCCGAAGCTAGTACTCTATGCCTTTTCTCGCGGGAACGCCCTTGGCCATGGGATGCTTGCCCTCATGCATCTCCGTAACAAGGTCGGCCCTGTCCAGTAATTCCTTGGGAGCGCGCCTGCCTGTCAGCACCACGGTGGTTTCAGGGGGGGCCTCATCCAGGAGCTTAAGCACGTCCTCAACTTTCACGAGGCCGAAGGCAGCGGCCAGGTTGACCTCGTCCAGGATGAGGAGCCGGGGCTTTTTCTTCAGCTGTTTCCTGGCGAACCGGAGAGCCTTCCGGGCCCGCTCAACGTCCTCGGGGGATGGGTTGTAAAGGTCCACGAAGCCCCGCCTGCCGAACTGGTAGATCTCGTAGTCAGGCCCAAGCCTCTCCCGGATCTTGTACTCCCCGATGTTTTTACGCCCCTTCATGAACTGGACCACTATCACCTTGTAGCCGTGTCCCAGGGCTCGCAGGGCAAGCCCCAGGGCGTTGGTCGTTTTTCCCTCCCCCTCTCCGGTGTAGAGGTATACGAGGCCGCGTCTCTTCAAAGCGGGCACACCTCCCCTGAGGCGGGGGGACAGGTCCCCTCAGCCCCTTCACCCGCAGCCTCGGAGACAGGGCCTATATAGAGCACCTGCCGAGGCTTGCTTCCGTACCTGTATATGGTTATGCCTTTGCACTTCAGCTTGTATGCGAGCAGGAAGATCTTCTTCACGTCCCTCAGGGAGGCGTCGTTGGGCAGGTTAACGGTTTTGGAGACGGCGCTGTCCACGTGGCGCTGGAAGGCCGCCTGCATTTTAACGTGCATCTCGGGAGGGATCTCCAGGGCGGTGACGAAGACTCTTTTAACGTCCTCCGGGATCTCCCTTATCCCCTGTATCGAGCCCACCCTCGCGATCCTCCGTAGGAGGCCTCTGCTGTAGAAACCCCTCTCCCTGGCTATCCTCTCGAAGACAGGGTTAACCTCGAGGAGCCTCGTGCCCCCCATGACGCTCCTGTAGAAAGAAACAGCGAATATGGGCTCGATGCCGCTGCTCGTTCCTGCGATGATGCTCAGGGTCCCCGTGGGGGCGATGGTTGTTACCGAGGCGTTTCTGACTTCTATTCCCTGGTGGTCCCATACGCTTCCCTCGTAGTTGGGGAAGACCCCTCTTTCCCCTGCAAGCTCAGCCGATGCCTCTCTGGCTGTCTTGCTGATGAAGCCCATTATCTCCTCGGCCTTCTTCAGGGCCCTCCTGGAGTCGTAGGGGATGCCGAGCTCGAGGAGGGCGTAGGCGAAGCCCATAACCCCTAGGCCTATTTTCCTGTTTCCCTTGGTGACCTCCTCGATCTGCCTCAGGGGGAACTTGTTGGCGTCTATGACGTTGTCCAGGAAATGAACCGCCGTTTTAACGGTTCTCCCGAGTTTTTCATAGTCTATCTGTGCCTCCCCGCCCTCCCTCTTGATCATCTTGGCCAGGTTTATGCTCCCCAGATTGCAGGACTCATAGGGGAGCAGGGGCTGCTCGGCGCAGGGATTAGTGCTCTCTATCTCCCCGAGGTGGGGCGTGGGGTTGTGCCTGTTTATCTCGTCTATGAATATGAGGCCCGGGTCGCCTGTGCGCCAGGCAGACACTACTATGAGGTCAAAGACGTCCCTGGCTCTGAGCCTCTTCACAACCTCACCGTTACGGGGATTTACGAGGGGGTATTCGTCGTCTTTCTTCACGGCCTCCATGAAGGCGTCTGTGACGGCGACGCTCACGTTGAAATTTGTTAGCAATCCTTCCTCTCCCTTTGCGGGGATGAACTCCAGGATGTCCGGGTGATCCACCCGCAGTATGCCCATATTGGCACCCCTGCGCTTCCCCCCCTGCTTTATTATCTCCGTGGCCATGTCGAAGGCGCGCATGAAGGATAGGGGGCCTGAGGCGACGCCCATGGTGGACTTGACCACGTCCCCCTTGGGGCGGATCCTTGAGAATGAGAAACCTGTTCCGCCGCCGCTTTGATGGATGAGGGCCATGTATTTCAGGGCGTTGAAGATGCTCTCCACGCTGTCCTCTATGGGCAGCACGAAACAGGCGCTGAGCTGTCCGACGGGGGTGCCAGCGTTCATCAGGGTGGGGGAGTTGGGGAGAAACTCCAGGTCAGCCATGACGCTATAAAACTCCTCCTCCAGGGCGCCTACATCACTTTCTGGGCGGTACTTCCTATCCACGGCGGCTATGGCCCTGGCGACTCGCCTGAACATGCCTGAGGGGGTCTCTATTATGTTGAAGTTCTCGTCCCTGAGGAGGTATCGTCTTTCAAGGACCTTTATGGCGTTTATCCCGAGCTTTAAGTCGTCAATGACCCCGAAGAACTCCTTCGCCTCTCTGAGTTCAGCCCTTTTCTGGCGATACAGTATAAAGGCCTTAGCGGTCTTGGCGTAGCCGTGTTTAATAAGGACCTCCTCCACCAGGTCCTGGACGTCCTCAACTTTCGGGATCCCCTTTATCCTGGCCTCCACAAGCGTCACAACTTCCTCGGCGAGCTTGGAGGCGTTTTTCCCGTCCTCCTCCCCTGTCGCGTTGAAGGCTTTCTCGATGGCCCTGACTATCTTGCCTGGATCAAAATCCACGATTCTTCCGTCACGTTTCCGAATCTTTGAAACGCGGCCAGACCTGGGCTTCTCGGACCTCATTCTGCCCTCCCTATGGATTCTATTAGCCATCCCGGACTATATTAACTTTTTCTCAAAGCCAAAACAGCAATGGTTCGATAGTCTAACTATTAACCCGGAGATATTCAATAATTATATATTTAGGGGCCTCAGAGAGAGATAAAGGATGGACGAAACCGATAAAAAAATCCTGGAGGTTCTTCAGAAAAACTCCCGCACTCCTTATCGCGACATCGCCAGGCACGCCAAAATAAGCGACGTGGCCGTCCATAAGCGAATAAAAAAATTGAGCAAAACAATTAAGGCCTTCACGGTCCTGGTTGATCAGCGGGAGTACGAGAAAAACATAACCGCCATAGTGGCGATGACGTGCGATGCCGGCAGGACCCAGGAGATCGCCCGGGAGCTGGGTAAACTGGAGGACGTTACAGAGGTATACACGACCCTGGGGGAGCATGACATTATCGCTAAGATCCGAACCAAGGACCTGGATTCTCTTAAAAACCTGGTGGAGAGGGATATGATACGGATCGGGGGCATAAACGAGATCAGGACCAGCATAGTCTTTGACTGCATCAAAGAAAAGGTCAACCTGGTCATGTAGGTGAGCAGTCCCCTCCACAGAAACCGTCATCTCTCCCTTATTCTCGATAACCCGGTGGCTAGGGGGGGGTTGATGAGGGGTCCGCGGCCCCTCGGAGGCGGGCCCCGGGGGGAGGAAAGATTTAAGTATGCCTTGGTAGACTCTCCCCAAGGAGTAATTAAAAATGAAGGTAGAAAAAAACGACACTGTTTTAGTGAACTACACCGGGAAATTTGAGAACGGAGAGATCTTTGACACCTCGTATGAGGAGAAAGCCAAGGAAGCAGGGATCTTCGTTCCTGGTAGAGACTACAGCCCCCTGGAGATAAAGGTAGGGGCTGCTCAGGTGATAAAGGGATTCGACGATGCTCTAGTGGGTATGGAAGTCGGGGAGGAAAAAGAGATAAAAATAGGGCCAGAGGACGCCTACGGCGATAGAAGACCTGAATTGGTCCAGAGCCTTCCTAAGGAGCTTTTCCTTCAGAATAACATCACCCCAGAAGAAGGCATGAGGTTGAACACCAGCCAGGGAATAGCCGAGATAGTTAAGGTTAGCGGGGACGACGTAACCCTGGATTTTAACCATCCCCTCGCTGGTAAGACTATCTGCTTCGAGATAAAAGTCGAAGACCTTAAAAAGGCCTAGGTAAACATTTCCCGAGGCGGCTTGGACTTGGCCGGGATGCTCTTCATAGCGTCCTCCAAGTGCTCCCTCGTGACAGCCGGAGAGTCCTCCAGGATGGCTCTGTGGAGGGCCGCCTTAAGGAGTTTTTCCTTCAGGTCTCGGCCGGAGAAGCCCTCTGTCAGGGCGGCGAACTCCCTGAGATCTGCCTCAATCTTCAATGGAGACTTATCGGCATAGTGCTCCAGGATCTCCAGCCTCTCCTCCTTTGTCGGGAGCCTGAACTCCATTTCCTCCTCGAACCTGCTCCTGAGGGCGGAGTCAAGGATGAAGGGATTGTTGGTGGCGGCTATGGTGACGACTCCCCTGTTGTCCTGGAGCCCGTCGAGCTCCGTTAACAGGGCGTTAACAACCTCGGATACATCGCCTCTGACGGCCTGATATGACCTGTCCAGTCCGATGGCGTCCAGCTCGTCAACGAAGATCACCGCCGGGGCCTCATGGGAGGCCTTCCGGAACAACTCATGGATGCGCTTTGACCCGTCCCCAACGTACTCCCCTATCAGGTCTGTGGCCCTTATAAGGAAAAGGGATGATCCGGTTTCGTTGGCCAGGGCCTTGGCCGTCATGGTTTTACCGGTGCCCGGGGGGCCGTAGAAAAGTATGTTCCGCGGTGCCCAGTCGCCGAACCTCACGGGGTCCCGGAGGAACTTCATCACGACTTTGCATTTTCTTTTGACCTGGTTGTGGCCGATGATGTCCTCGAAGGTCACGCTGCTCAGCCTTAGCCCCTCTTCCTCCTGGGTCTCTATCTCGATTACCGTTCCCTCTGTTATAACCCCCTCTCCCCTGGGCAGAACCTTCAGCACCTTAAAGGCGAAGTCAGGGATGATGCGCTGATCGAAGAGGTAGTCGCCCTTCCTTACGGCGCTGCCCATCCACTGCTCCTTGGCGTATATTTCGAAGAGCTTGGTGTCAGCTACCTTGATGGGATAACTCCTCTGAACGTCTTTGAGGGGAAAACCAGCAGGAATGAGTTTTATGTATCTTGCGGGCCTGGCCTCTTGGGATATCCTGACCCGTGTTTCCTGTTCTTTGCCCCGGATTGGTATCCACTTATCGAGATATGTTTGAATAGGGATTCCTCCGCCTGTGATTATTATTGTAACCCTAATGTCTTAAAAATTTTTTGAGCTTTCTCCGGAGCTCTTTGAGCATTTCTCCGTGTTTTTCGCAGAACTCTGGTCTTGTCAGCTGCGCCCGCAAAACCTCCTCCTGCCAGTGGGCGTTGAAGAGCCTGCACCCTCTGTAGGGGCAGAAGGCCTCCCCCAGGAGCTGGTAGAAGACCCCCTGCATGGCGTAGCCCTTAAGGACCTCAGGGGTGCGCGGGTCATCGTAGTCCAGGTACCTGTCTCCAAGGTCCTCCAAGACTTTCTCCGCCACCGCATCCCCCAGTCTCCTGGCGATGTAGTACTCCCTGGGCTTGGCCGGGGCCTCCACGAGCCCCGTGAGGGATATCACCGTGGGATACCCCAGGACTATGACTCTACCGTGGTACCTCCTGTCATCTTCGTCGTAGGTACCGATGAACCGGTCGGTGAATATTATGTGGACATTCCTGAGGCCTCTCTCCTCCCGGGGGAGCTCCTCTCTGTAGATCTCTTGAAGGCGGAGGCCGTCGTAGAGTATCCCCCTGGGCGAGACGTCTCCATCGAGAACCCGTTTTTCATAGGCTATCTCTCCGGGGAGGGGCTCATTGGGGGTGAAGGGCCGGTAGATGTCCAGGACGCGCAGTCTGGCAAGGACTTGGGCGTGTGTTTCCCTCAGTAGTCCTTTTTTTACAGTCACCCTGGCCGAGAGTTTCTCCTCGAGGTAGCTTTCTATCTCCTCGATTCCCAGGCTGTGGCTCCTCGATTCTCTATACAGGGAGATCATTGCTCTGATTTCAAGAATTGATGACTATATATACCCATATCGTCAGCCCTTAAGAAAGTGCCGCATTGAGCTTTTTTGATTTTTCTCCGGAGCGGCCTTCATCTCAGGATTAATAAAAAAAGGGGGGGGATCCATGAGCCCTCCTGGCTCAGGATATGGGGCTAGGCGTATCTACTTATTTTTCAGGATGTCTATGGCGACCTCTGCGGCGCGTTTACCGGAGAGGAGCATAGCCCCGAAGGTCGGGC
>JALUUU010000213.1 GCA_027021185.1 archaeon
GTACGAGGTAAGCGTCGAGGAAAAGCTGAACAAGGTGGAGGAGAAGATCCGCCTTCTCCTGGAGCTTCACATGCCCTATGCGAAACCTGAGGACCATGAGGTCAAAGTTAAAAACAAAAAGGTTACTATCAGCTTGGCTGACATGGCTAAGCTGAGGCGGGACTCTCTCCTCGGGAAACACTATGTGGCCAGGGATATTTTCCGTTTCCTCGACATGGATAAAGTGGTGTTCGAGGAAGTATTCACTAAGCCGTCCTCTTGAGCTCTACCAGCCTGAGCTTGAAACCTTTCGGGCACTGGAGTTTTCCGAGGTCGTCCTCTATTCGGCAGCTATCGCCTTTCCTTAGGCCCTCGGGGATGCAGTATTTGTAGTTATCACAGAAAATTTCCCCACATCTCCGGGGTTCATAGGTCACCGTGGATCCTGGATAGACTTTGTTCTCCTCCATGCATGCGCGAACGCTGCATTCCTCTGTCTCAACAACCCGCACTTTTCCAAAGATTGCACAGTCATGTTCTTTGTCTCTGACGGAGACAATCCTGTATCTCCTGCCTCTTTCGAGGTTCCCTAGACAGACCCCCATTAAGGAGCAGCCGCTGCATTCCTCGGGATAATTCAGCAGGATGAACTCATATCCCTCCCGGGCGTTCTTGCTGTCTACCAGGGTTACCTTCATCGCAGATGACCCCTTTTTAACCCCTGTCTCAGATCACTCCTGTTGATCTGGCCAGGTTCACGGCCTCGTCTCTGCTGAGCCCCCTGTCTCCTAATATAGTGTATCTCTGGGGGCGGATGAGGTGGGCTTTGCGAAGAGCCTCCACTACCAGGTCTTCGCTGATCCCGAGTTCTTCAGCGTTAATAGGGGTGCCTATCCTCTTTAGTGCATCCCTTATATCCCTCCAGTCCCCTCCATGCAGATACATCATCATAATGCTCCCAACCCCGCACTGCTCTCCATGAAGGGAGGGGGTTGAGGTGAGAGAGTCAAGAGCATGGCTGAACTTGTGCTCAGAACCGCTTCCCGGTCTGGAGCTCCCTGCGATGCTCATGGCGACGCCTGAGGAGATAAGGGCTTTAACTACCTTCCGCGTGCTTTCCTCTCTCTTTTTCTTGATCACATTCCTGTTGTCCATTATTATCTTGGCGGTCATCAGGGACAGGGCTGCGGCATACTCACTTATCTCCTCCCCTTTAATCCGGTGGGCAAGCTGCCAGTCTTTTACCGCGGTAAACTTTGATATGATGTCTCCGCAGCCGCTGGCGATTAATCTGTAGGGGGCTTTTCTTATTATCTCGGTGTCGGCTAAGACGCCCAAGGGGGCACGGGCAGGGATGGAAACTGAGCTGTCTCCCCGCTTCAGAGATGCCCTGGAAGAGGCTATTCCGTCGTGGCTCGCAGCCGTGGGGATGCTGAGGAATTCCCTGGCAGTTTCCTTGGAGACAAGCTTTGCCACGTCGATAACTCTGCCTCCGCCCACGCCTGCGAGGAAATCCACCCCCTTATCATGAACGATCTTCTTAATCCTCTCCACTTCCTCGAGGGAGCCCTCTCTGGTGATCACAACCTCGACGTCGTGCTCCTCCTCCATTAAGTTCTGGAGCTTTTCCCCGGCTATGCCGTATGTAGTGGGACCAGACACTATCAGGGCTCTGCCCTCAAGCTGCAAGTCCCTGCATAGCTCGTTTACTTTTGAGATAGTCTTTCTGCCCACCATCACTCCCCTGGGGAGCTGCATATACTTGGGCCGCATGGATACTCTAATTAACAGGAACCAATAAAAACCTAACTGGATATGGAAATCTTTATCGACGGTTCCTCCCGTGGAAATCAACTCGGACCTGGAAGAAGAGCAGGCAGGATAGCTGTGGTGATAGGCAGGGAGAAAATCCTTGAGGATGTGGGAGACGTTACCAACAATCAGGCTGAGTATATGGCCCTCATCAAGGCCCTGGAGGTTATTAGAGAGAGGGGCATAGAGAGAGCAACGATATATTCTGACAGTGAGCTCTTGGTAAAGCAAATTAAGGGCGAGTACAGAGTGAGGAACCCTAACTTAAAACCCTATTACGCCCGGGTCAGGGCGCTTTTATCGGGGCTTAGGGTCAGGCTGATATGGGTCCCTAGAGAGGAGAATCCGGCTGGTAAGCTCCTAGAGGTGTGAGATGGATATCCAGGGATTAGTCAGCGAGTACTTAGTAGAGCCTCTATACCACGACACCTTCAATCCCGTCAACACCGCCCTATACGCTATATTATTTCTCTTTCTGATTTTTTTGATTCTGAGGGTCTTCGACAGGTTCAACGTAACCCTGGATTCAAGATTCTACACATATTTCCTGGGATTCGTATTCCTAGGCGCTTTTCTAGGAGCCCTAAAGGATGTGAGATTCCAAGGCTCCCTTATCCTCAGCACAGTAGGCATATACTTCAGCCTGTCTCTTCTCCTCCTGGGAAGCGTTACAATCGGGAAGCTGTTAGAAAGAGGAACAGGGGTTTCATATAGCTTAGTCCCTATGGCCGCGGTGTACTCCATCAACGCATACCTGATCCTCAGATATCTGCCGAGGGATATAAGTGTGTCTCCCATTGTTTACATCCTGTTCCTCGGGATTATTCCAGGGCTGATCGTCTACGTGCTCTTCAAAAAACTGGGGGTTGCCTTATTGGAGAGCAGACTTAACCTCGGTGTATTCTTGGCCCATATGCTCGACGCCTCATCCACGTATCTGGGGGTTACCTTATTCGGCTTCAGTGAGAAGTTTTTCATAATGGATTACGTGATAAAGGCTGTGTCTCCCCTGGCATTGTTCCCTGTCAAGGGGGCATTAATCCTCATTGTCCTTTATTATTTAGAAAATGAGAAAGACCTGAGGGGCCTTAACAAAGACGTTATCAAGGCAGCTCTGATTCTCCTTGGATTGGCTCCAGCCCTGAGGAATACCTTTTTAAGCGTGCTTTTATAATTCCCAGCCATGCAGAGTTTTATTGATAAGTACTTCTTAGACCCCATAAGATACGGCACTGGATATAACATAGTCAACACGGCGGTGTACGCCGTTCTCTTAGGGGTTCTGGTGTACTTAACAATAAGGCTCTTTAAGAAAATCGGTCTCAAGCTGGACGCCAGATTCTACATTTTCTTCGTGCCTTTCTTATATCTCGGGTCGAGTCTGAGGGTTCTCAGGGACTACGACGTCATAACGTCCAATCTCTTCAAGACCCCGGGGATATACATCTTAATCTACGTCCTCCTGATATCCACAATTTTACTGGGCCTCGCTCTGGAGAGGTATGGCATTTCGCGGTATCATTACATCCCCCTGGGAACAGCTCTCATTGGAGACGTCTACTCCACTGTTAAACTTATAGGCCTCGGCGTGAACATCCTGCCCCTGCTCCAGGCCATTCTTCTTGCCCTAGTAATAGGGATGGTGGTATACCTCGTCGTTGATAAAGTTGGGTATGACTTCCTTCGGGACAGGCTCAATCAGGGGATCCTGTTCGCCCATCTCATGGACGCCAGCGCCACTTATATGGGAATAAGTTTTTATGGTTTAAAGGCTCAACATGTGCTTCCGAGGACCGTCATATCAGCAACCCATCCCTCGGTGATGTTCGTCCTCAAGCTCGGTGTGATTCTGCCGGTGCTGTACTATCTGAAAGACATTGAGGACGAGACAACGAGAGGGGTTTTAAGGGCCATAATCTTGACCCTCGGCCTCGCCCCTGGGCTTAGGGATACGTTGATGATAATGGTGCTGTCGGTGGTATAATGCGGGACACATGGAGAAACAACTTCAGTGAATGGTACAACGAGATAATCGAGAAAGCCGAGATCTTAGACGTTCGTTACCCTGTGAAGGGCCTTTATGTTTGGTTCCCCTATGGATTCAGCATAAGGAGCCATGTTCTCCACGTTATCCGAAGGCTCTTGAATGAGAAAAATCATCAGGAAGCCCTTTTCCCCCTTCTTATACCTGAGGACGAGTTTGCCAAGGAGGCAAAGCATATCCGGGGATTTGAGGACGAGGTTTACTGGGTGACCCATGGCGGCCTTCAGGAGCTAAACGTTAAACTTGCTCTTCGCCCAACCAGTGAAACCGCCATCTATCCCATGTTTGCTGTTTGGATCCGCTCTCACCGGGACATGCCCTTGAAGATATATCAGGTTGTGAACACCTTCAGATACGAGACCAAGCATACCCGCCCCCTGCTGCGTCTCAGGGAAATAACAACATTTAAGGAGGCTCATACGGCTCACTCATCCTGGGAAGACGCAGAGGCCCAGGTTGCCGAGGCCATTGAGATATACAAGAAGTTCTTCGACACTCTTGGGGTCCCCTATACAGTGAGCCGAAGGCCGGAGTGGGACAAGTTTCCTGGGGCGGAGTACACCATGGCCTTTGACACAATTTTCCCGGATGGACGCGCCCTTCAAATAGCCACGGTCCATAACCTGGGGCAGAACTTCTCCAAGACATTTGAGATCACCTTTGAGAATCTCGAGGGGGAGCAGGAGCACGCTTATCAGACATGCTACGGCATATCTGACAGGGTCATCGCCGCCCTCCTGGTAACCCATGGAGACGATTCGGGGCTGTGTCTAATGCCCGAGGTGGCCCCCATCCAGGTGGTCATCGTCCCTATATGGTTCAAGGGGAAGCAGGAGGAGATAAACAGGGAAGTTAAGAAACTACAAGAGGACCTCTCCCCCCTGAGGGTGAGTATAGATGATAGAGAGCTCCGCCCAGGGAGCAAATTTTATGACTGGGAAATCAAGGGGGTTCCTTTGAGGCTTGAGCTAGGGCCGAGGGATCTGGCGGACAATGTTGTAACAGCTGTGAGGCGGGATACAGGCGAAAAACTGAGGCTTAAAAGGGATGACGTAAAAAAAGAGGTTGAGGGCATCCTGGAGAAGATAACCCAGGATCTGAGGGCCCGGGCTTGGAGGGTATTCGAGGAAAAAATAAAAGAAGCTGCCACAGTGGAGGAGGCCAGCGCTATCCTGCGTAAAGAGGGAGGCATAGTCCGCATCAAGTGGTGTGGAAGTGAAGACTGCGCCACAGATATAGAGGAGACAACCGGCGTGAGCATTTTAGGGATCCTCAGCGAAGACGTGGAGGGGAAATGTGCCCAGTGCGGCAGGCCTACAAAAACGCTGATTCAGCTCGGGCGTACCTACTGAAAGCATCGTTGAAATCGCAGAAACCTTTATATATGGTAAGATGTCAGGTATTTAGTGAACCTTGTTTTAGCTTCTTCTAATGTGGAGGTTCGTTGATGGATGCTCTGGAAAAAACTAAGAAATACATGAAGGGCACAACCACCGTTGGAATAGCCTGTAAGGAGGGAGTAGTCCTCGTTTCTGATAAACGAGCGACCATGGGCACTCTCATAGCCCACCGCATAGTACAGAAGAGTTTCAGGATTGATAAGCACCTTGGTGCCACAGTGGCGGGCGCTGTTGGAGATGCCCAGGCTTTAATCAGATGGATTCAGGCCGAGGCCAGGCTCTATCGCATGCGCCACGGAGAGGAGATGAGCACTGAGGCTGCGGCCACCCTCATGGGAAACATCCTCTTTTCAAGTAGATATTACCCTATGATTGTTCAAGTCATTGTGGGGGGATATGACTATAAGGGGGCGAGACTCTTTTCTCTCGATCCTCTGGGAAGCAGCATTGAGGATAAGCTCGTAGCCACAGGCTCTGGGTCACCGGTGGCATATGGTGTCTTAGAGGACAACTACAACGAGAATTTACCCCTCTCAGAGTGCACGAAAATAGGGGTGAGAGCCCTTAGAGCAGCCCTTAAAAGGGACGCTATGACGGGTGACGGAATAGATGTCATTGAAATTACTAAAGAGGGATTCAGAAAGCTTTCAGAGGACGAAGTAAAAAAAATCACGAAGGCACTGTAACCCAATCCGCGTTTTGAGGTGCGCGAGTGTCCGCAGAGGATAACTTGAGTGAGATTAGAAAGGCTGTTAAGGAGAATACGCCACCGACTTCTATGATAACCAAGGTGGATTTCGAGGGCCCGGAGGTGGTACTTTACTCCAAAAACCCCTCGATCCTAGCCACCAATGGGGAGATAGTGAAGGACCTGGCCAGGATAATTCGGAAAAGAATCATTGTAAGGCCAGACGCGTCTGTGTTGCTGGACCCCGAGGAAGCGGTGAAGAAGATAAAAGAGATCGTCCCAGAGGAAGCTGGGATAACTGACATAAAGTTTGACCCTAACTTTGGGGAGGCTTTAATAGAGTCTGTTAAGCCTGGCCTGGTTATAGGGAAAAACGGTCGAACGCTGGCGGAGATCAAGCTTGCCGTGGGTTGGACGCCGAAGGTCAGGCGGACTCCTCCTATATCGTCTAAGATCGTCAACAGTATACGCCACACCCTCCTCAAACACAGCGAGGAGCGGAAAGAGATTCTGCGCAAGGTTGG
Organism: archaeon; assembly: GCA_027021185.1. Classification (GTDB taxonomy): domain Archaea; phylum Hydrothermarchaeota; class Hydrothermarchaeia; order Hydrothermarchaeales; family JALUUU01; genus JALUUU01. Next base: position 6,448 of record JALUUU010000213.1, read on the forward strand.
CAGGAGAATCCATCGAACCCTGTTGTCGAGGGGGACTTACTGGATTCGGGTATCAGCCCTGGGTGGATTCCGGGAGGTTGGAAGATCCTCCATGTTTCTGCACACCCCTGAGAGCCGGGTGTTGATAGACTGCGGAGTTAACGTAGCGGCTAACGGCAACGAGAATGCCTTCCCTTTTCTGAACATCCCCGAGTTCAGCATTCAGGACCTTGACGCGGTTGTTATAACCCATGCCCACCTAGATCACTCTGGATTCGTACCGTATCTGTATTACATGGGCTACGAGGGCCCTGTTTACTGCACCCCGCCTACGAGGGATCTCATGTTCCTCCTGCAGTGGGACTACCTCGATGTGGCAGAGCGGGAGGGTAAGAATCTTCCCTATCCCCGGAGCTATATCAAGAAGCTGATTAAGTACGTCATACCTCTAGACTACGGAGAGGTAACAGACATATCACCGGATATACGACTGACTCTTCACAACGCAGGGCATATCCTGGGCTCCTCCATCGCCCATTTCCACATCGGTGAGGGAGTGTATAATCTAGCATACACGGGGGACTTTAAGTTCGAAAGAT